>JBFIIN010000183.1:0-7045 GCA_041601225.1 Oceanococcus sp. | reverse complement strand
TGACGTCGAGCGTTTCACTTTGCCCAGGCGTCAAATCGCCCAGACTCCAGATCAGCTCCTCGCCCGGATTGCAGGACGAGCCGCAATTCACATTCGGCTCAACATCGCCGCTGCCGCTGAAAAAATTGATGGCCTCAGGCAATCGCAGCAGAACACCCACGTTCGGCATCACGCTGGTCGTCGATGTATTGCTGATGGTCACCTGATAACGCAGGCGACCACCGGGGGTGACCTCGGTTTGCGCCAGGCTGAAATGCGCAGCCAGATTCAGGGGGCGGGAAACCGAAATGGGGCTGTGCACCTCACGATCCACCGCAGCACCCCCGTCGAAGTCCAGGCGGGCCACGGCGTCCAGGGTCGCGCCCTCGGCGGCCGCCGATGACAGCAGGACGTCGACCGTCCGGCGCAGATGCCTGCCCGTCAGCAGGCTGGCCACGGGCCAGCTCACCACCTGACCGCTGGCTGTGCCACCATCACTGACTGCGGCGGCGGACACGCCGCTGGGCAGGGTCAGGGACAGCAACCCGATATTGATCGCGCCATTGCTGCCATTGCCGACATCCAGCGTATAGCGATAGCTGCCGCCCGCGGACACGGCATCCCGTGATGGGGTCAGCGTCAATTGGACATCGCGCGCGGCAATGACGCGAGCGCTGCGCTTCACCATGACCTCCGACAGATTGTCCGCGATCAGGCGTACGTTGGTATCGAATACGGAACCGACCGCGAGATCACTGCGGAGCACGCCGTTGACATCCAGGCTTTCGCTTTGACCGGGAGAAAGATCACCAAGACTCCAGATCAACTCCTCGCCCGGATTGCAGGACGAGCCGCAACTCACATTCGGCTCAACATCGCCGCTGCCGCTGAAGAAATTGATGGTTTCGGGCAAATGCAGTACCACACGCGCGTTGCTGATCAGATTGGCGGCCGAGGTATTGCCGACCGTGATCTGATAACGAATGCGGCCCCCTGGAACGACTTCCACGGATTGCAGCTCCATGCTCAGTGGGCCGTTGTCCGTACCGCCACCACCGCTGACGAACTGAACCTGAACGGTATCCTGGGCGCTGCTCGTGCCGTCGCTAACGCTCAGCTGAATAATGTAGGTTCCCGGGAGATTGCCCGTGAATGTCGTCTGCACGCTGTTGGGACTGCCAAAATTGACCTGTGCGCCCGTGGGTCGGCTCTGTACGCTCCAGGCAAAGGTGAGTGCATCGCCGTCAGGGTCCGAAGACGCAACACCGCTCAGCGACGCCGCAGAACCAAGCGCCACGACCTGATCGGCACCGGCATGGGCGACCGGCGCGCTGTTGCCACCACCGCCGCCACCGCCACCACCGCCACCGCCACCGCCACCGCCAGCGGTTCCGACAGTTACGAAAACGGAATCCGTGTCAGTGTTCCCGCTGTCGTCAGTCACCGTCAATACAGCCTCATAAGTGCCGGCGACATCGGGAATGAAAGTCGGTGTTGGCGAGGCGCGATCATTGAAGTCGGAAAAACTGCCCGCGGGCGCGATCAGACTCCAGAAGTAGCCGACGACCTGCCCATCGGAATCGGTACTGGACCGGCCGTCGAGCTGGACGGCGCTGCCGACCGCGACCGACTGGTCCGGCCCGGCGTTGGCCTGCAGTCCTCCACCGCTGGAACCTCCCCCATCACTGCCGGATGAGCAGGCCGCCAGCAACAGGCCGGCAAGAGCGGGCAGGCAACAGCTTCGTACAGGAAAAGCAACCACAGAATTTGTCCACGCCCAGCCATCCCTATACCGCCACCAGGACATTTTCATGATCACCCCCCTCCGGCTTGCATTTCGGCCGACCAGATCATCAATCGGGCCGGGTCTCTCCGCAGCGCACCGTGCAGCGGCGCACCCCTTTCGATTGCCACTCCACCATGCCAGGCGCGGGATGTCCTAACGGAAATCTAACGCCTCGATATCCCCGCATGGCTTCCTCCGGAAACCCGTGACGCATCGGTGCCACCGCACTTCAGCAAACGATAGTTCAACGATCTCCCCTTACAGACCGAACCCTAATTTCCGAAAAAAATCAAGTCAACACTTCGACAGTACACCGGCAGGACGCGAAATGTCATTGCCCACCCGCGACGCCTCAATGGCGCTGGCCCATCGCCCCGCCGCGCAGGGAGAACTTGATCTACCTCAAAGACAGGCCCAACGCCGCGCCCCCTAATACTTGGGTGCATCCGCGATCGGAGACGGCATGCCACGGACACGAACATGACGACAGAACATCAGCAGGCCGGGCCCGCAGCGGCCGCCTCAGCGCGGCGCTTCCCGATCCTCGCACGCGAGGATTACTCCGACGCCAGCTTCATGCTCGAGATCGGCGACCAGCCGCTGGCCCGCGCCGCGCGCGCCGGTCAGTTCGTGATCGTCATGCTCACCGAAAACGGCGAGCGGATTCCGCTGACTCTGGCTGACTTTGACCCGGCCCAGGGCACCTTCCGGCTGGTGATTCAGGCCGTGGGCAAGACCACGCGCCAGATGCAGGCGCAATGCCACCCGGGCACCACCCTGTATAGCGTGGCCGGCCCGATGGGCGAGCCCAGCCGCATTGGTCATGCGCGCAAGCTCATCTGCGTCGGCGGCGGACTCGGCGTCGCGCCCATCTTCCCCCAGGCCCGTGCCCACCAGCGGGCCGGGACCAGGGTGTTCGGCGTGCTGGGTTTTCGCAGCGCCGCACGGGTGTTCTGGGAGGATCGATTCCGCGCGGTCTGCGAGGAGCTGGTGCTGTGCACCGATGACGGCTCCGCCGGCATCCAGGGTCTGGTCACGCTGGGGATGGACCAGGTGTTGGCGCGCCATCCGGACTGCGATGCGGTCATCGCCATAGGCCCACCGGTCATGATGCGCGCCTGTGCCGAGTTCACCCGGCCACGCGGCATCGCGACGACGGTGAGCCTGAATCCGATCATGGTGGACGGCACCGGCATGTGTGGCGGCTGTCGCGTGCGGGTCGACGAGCGGATCCAATTCGCCTGCGTCGACGGACCGGATTTTGATGGCCACAAGGTCGATTTCGACGACCTGATGAACCGTCAGCGCCGATTCCGCACCCAGGAAGCCCAGGCCCTGCAGAAGTGGTCGGACAGCTGCAGGCTGCACGGCTGACATCGATGGCCGACAAACGCACCGTCCGCACCATACCGCAGGAGCGCACGCCGATGCCGGTGCAGGACGCCGATACGCGGCGCAGGAATTTCGCCGAGGTCACACTGGGTTTCGACCTGGCAGCCGCCCGGCGCGAGGCCGAGCGCTGCCTGCTCTGCGCCGCGCCCGACTGCGTTCCGGCCTGTCCGGTGCACATCGATATCCCGGCGTTCATTGAACAGATCGGACGCAAAGACATCCACGCGGCCTACCGTGCCCTGTCCGAATCGACACTGCTGCCCGCGATCTGCGGCCGCGTCTGTCCGCAGGAGAATCAGTGCGAAGGCGCCTGCGTGGTCGGGCGCGGTCTGGACCCGGTGGCCATCGGACGCCTTGAGCGCTTCGTCGGCGATCAGGCGATCATCGAGCAATGGCACGAGCAACCTCACATCGAGCCCAATGGCCGCAAGGTGGCCGTGGTCGGCTCCGGACCGGCTGGCATGGCCTGCGCCGCTGATCTGGCCAAAGCGGGTTGCGCGGTCACCATCTACGAGGCGCTCCACAAGCCGGGCGGAGTGCTGCGCTACGGGATTCCCGAATTTCGCCTGCCCGCCCACGTGCTCGACGGCGAGTACGCGCATCTGCAACGCCTTGGGGTACGGATCGAATGCAACACCCTGGTGGGACGCCTGTTCAGCCTGCAGCAACTACGCGCCGAGATGGGCTTCGACGCCGTCTTCGTGGGCACCGGCGCCGGAACTCCGCGCTTTATGAACATTCCCGGCGAATCGCTCAACGGCGTGCTGTCGGCCAACGAATTGCTCACCCGCTGCAATCTGATGCAGGCCAGCGATTTTCCGGCGCACGACACGCCGCTGGATCTGGGGCGGCGGGTGGTCGTGATCGGCGCCGGCAATACCGCGATGGACGCGCTGCGCCTCAGCCTGCGACTGGGTGCGGAGGAAGTGCACTGCCTGTACCGTCGCGGGCGCGAGGAGTGCCCGGCCCGCGTCGAGGAGCTTCAGCACGCCGAGGAGGAAGGCGTTGAATTTCATTGGCTCAGCGCGCCGACCGAGCTGCTGGGCGACGAGCAAGGGGCGGTGGCGGGCTTGCGCTGTCAGCGAATGGAGCTCGGCGAATCCGACGCATCGGGACGGCGCCGACCCATGCCGCTGGCCGGTCGCGATTTCGAGTTCGCCGCGGACATGGTGGTCTACGCTATCGGCACCGACCCGAATCCGATTCTCGGTCAAACCTCACCGCTGGCGCTCGATGAGCGCGGCTATATCGCCGCCGACGCAGACCTCGCCACATCACTGCAGGGCGTATTTGCCGGTGGTGACATCGTCACGGGTTCGGCCACGGTGATCCAGGCGATGGGTGCCGGGCGGCAGGCGGCGGCCAGCATCTGCCGCTATCTTTGCCTGCGCGACAGCGCGGAGATTTACCGTAAGCAGCCCCCAGCCACAGGCCTGTTCGGGCTGGCCGAAGGCGAGCGAAACTTCCTGCGCCTGCGCGAGGCCATGCCATGAGCGCGGACGGCGTCGAAGTACCGGTGCAAAGCCTGAGCGAGCACATCGTCGAGGTCGTCAGCGACTCCGGGGAAGGCGCGCAGAAATGCGGGCAGGCCTTCGGGGCCATCGCGGCGCGCCAGGGCAAGGGCGTCTGGACCGTGGAGATCATTCCCGCCGAAATCCAGCCACCGGCGCGCAGCATCCCCGGCGCCAGCGGCAACCGCGTCCGCCTGGCCGGACACGCGGTCAGCAACGGCGGCGACGAGGCCGATCTGGTCGTGGCTTTCAACGAGCAGGTCCTGCTCAGTCGCTGGCGGGCCGGCGAACTCAAGTCCGGCGGCATCATTTTTCTGGAAGACAAATGGCGCCAGGATGCCGATCCGGGCATCGCCCTGGCCTATGCGCAGGTCTACGACGAGCTTTGCGCCGCCGGTTTCCGCGTTCACGAAGTCCCGATTCAGGCCGAATGCCAGCGGCAGCGTCCGGACAGCGCTCGCGGGGCCAACATGTTCGTGCTGGGCCTGCTGTGCGCGCTGTACAGCCTGAACCCTGAACTCGGGCGCAAGCAGGTAGCGCTCATATTTGCGGCCAAAGAATCGTCGCTCATCGAAGCCAACCAGCAATTGTTCGATGCCGGACACGCCTGGGCGCTGGCCCATCTGAATTTCCGTTTTGAGATTCCTTCGCCACCGGCCAGCGAGCCGCAGGTCGTACTCAACGGAAACGCCGCACTCGCGCTCGGGGTGGTGGCCTCCGGCATGGAATGCTGCGCAATGTATCCGATCACACCGGCGACCACGGCCTCGCACTATCTCAGTGATATCTTTGAAGCGGTTGGCGGCCATGTGCATCAGGCGGAGGACGAGATCGCGGCCTGCTGCTATGCCATTGGCGCCTCATACGCCGGCAGATGCGCGGTGACGATAACTTCCGGGCCTGGCTATTCCCTCAAGCAGGAGGCGCTGGGCCTGGCCGTAATGGGCGAGATTCCGTTGGTCGTGGTGGACGTGCAGCGCGGCGGACCGAGCACCGGACAGCCAACCAAGGTCGAACAGGGCGATCTGCTGCAGGCCTGCTTTGGCGGACACGGTGATGCACCAAAGATCGTGCTCGCCGCGGCGACCATTGAGGACTGCTTCTATTCGATGATCACGGCACGCAAACTTGCCGAGACCTTCAATACCGTCGTAGTGGTCCTGAGCGACGCCAACCTGGCGACCTCGCAGCAGCCTTTTCCGCGCCCACGATTTCAGTCCGACTGGCTGGCGCCGCCGCCCGATATGGATCCGGCCGCGCAGCCGCAGCATCCCTATGCCTGGGATGCCCGCACCGGGCTCGGCCCGCGGCCCATCCCCGGACAGGCCGGCGGCATGTATACGCTGACCGGCTTGGCCCACGACAGCCACGGCCACGTCGTCTATGACCCGGACCAGAATCAGGAAGGCCTGCGCTATCGGAGCCTGAAACTGGCAGCCCTGCAGCACGCCCTGCAGCGACCTGAAGTGCATGGCGATCCCGATGGCGAGCTGTTGGTCATCGGCTGGGGCAGCACCAAGGGTGCGATTGAGGAGGCCGTGCAACGGCTCCGCGCACAGGGTCACCGGATCGGCTCACTGCATCTGCGCTTCATCCAGCCTATGCCCTCGGGTCTCGGCGAGCTGATGGGACAATACCGACAGGTGATGACCGTGGAGAACAACTGGTGCGACCGGCTCGACGACGAGCTGATCACACCGGAGAACCGCCGTATGTCGAATCTCGCACTTCTGTTGCGGGCAAAGTATCTGGTGGACGTAGACTGCTGGAGCGAGGTGCGCGGCCAGCCGAGCAAGCCACGCTCGATCGTGCAGGCCATCGCGTCCAGATTGGCCAGCGGGAGCCAGACATGAGCAGCACCACACCGATCTGTTTCCTGCGCGTCGAAAACCCTCATCACGAGATTCAGGACTACCAGCGCGGCATGCCACGCTGGTGTCCGGGTTGCGGCGACAACGCGATCCTGGCCAGCGTCCAGCGCCTGTGCCGAGACGAGCAGTTGCCGCCAGAGAAAACGGTCTGTGTGTCCGGCATTGGATGCTCCAGCCGCCTGCCGCACTACATGAATTCCTACGGCGTTCACGGCATCCACGGCCGGGCGTTTCCGATCGCCCAGGGGATCAAAGTCAATCGCCCGGACCTTGCGGTTTTCGTAACCACCGGCGACGGCGACTGCTGCAGCATCGGCACCGCCCACTGGATTCACGCCCTGCGCTACAACACCGACCTGACCGTGCTCTTGCACGATAACCGAATCTACGGCCTGACCAAGAAACAGGCCTCCCCCACCTCGCGCCTGGGCCTGCGCACCAACACCACGCCGCGTGGGGCGCTACTCGAGCCACTCAACCCGCTGACCGTGTCGCTGGGTGTCACC
>JBFIIN010000182.1:0-7046 GCA_041601225.1 Oceanococcus sp. | reverse complement strand
GAACAAGGCGCCGGTGGACAGGCCGTGGGCCAGCATCAGCACCACCACACCCTGCATGGCCAGCAGATTGCCGCTGTAGACCCCGACCAGCACAAAGCCCATATGACTGATGCTGGTATAGGCCACGAAGCGCTTGATGTCGGTCTGTGCCAGGGCCACCGAGGCGCCATAGACGATGCCCACGACCCCGATCAGGATGGCGGTGTCAGCGAACTGGGCCGAGGCTTCGGGAAACAGGGTGATGGAAAAACGCATCAGGCCGAAGGCGCCGGTTTTCAGCAGCACGCCGGCCAGATCCACCGAGCCCGCGGTGGGGGCCTGGGAATGCGCGTCGGGCAGCCAGGGATGAAAAGGGATGGCCGGCAGCTTGACCGCGAAGGCCACGAAAAAACCCAGCATGAGCCAGTACTGCGCCTGGCTGGACAGCTGGGCCTGCAGCAGATCCAGATAATCGAAAGTCCAGACCCCGCTGGCGTCGTGATGCAGCCAGACCAGGGCCAGGATGGCCACCAGCATGATCAGCCCTGAAGCCTGGGTGAACAGAAAGAACTTGGTGGCCGCATAGACCCGACCGCGTTGCGGACTGTCGTGCCCCCACAGCGCGATCAGGAAATACATGGGCACCAGCATCCATTCCCAGAGCAGGAAGAACAGGAACAGATCCAGGGCCATAAACACGCCGATCACACCGGCCAGATTCCACAGCAGATTCATGTGGAAGAAACCCACATGACGCTGAATTTCCCGCCAGGAGCAGAGCACTGCAACCAGCCCCAGCAGGGCGGTCAGCGCGATCAGCAAGATGCTCAGGCCGTCCAGGCCCAGATGCAGGCTGATGCCGAAGCGCGGGATCCATTCGCGCTGGAATTCCCAGAAGAATTCCGGCGTCATCGGTGCAGGCAAGCCCAGGTCGGCCTGACCCCATAGCCACAGCACCAAAACCAGATCGAGCGCGAAACTGAACACGGCAATCCAGCGTGGCCACTGTGGACCCAGACGCTCGGTCCACCAGCAGGCCACCCCACCCAATAGCGGGATGGCAACCAGGGTCGGCAGAGCCCAGCTCAGGTCCACAAGACTGCCCCCAGCAGCAGAATCAGGCCGCTGGCCAGCGCTGCGGCATACCAGCGCAGCTGCCCGTTCTGGCTCAAGATGATCAGGTGATGGCCAGCCCGTGTCACGGCCACGAGGACGCTGTAGAACTGGTCGACGATATCGCGGCGGTTGAGCTGGGCTGCGCCCATCCAGGGGCGCACGATCAATCGCTCGTAGAGCGCGTCGAAACCCCAGGCGTTAAAGGCGAGTTTGGGCAGGCCGCTGAGTTCCGGCGCAATCTGCGGCGTGCGCCCGTAGAGCCGCCAGGCCAGCGCGATACCGGCCAGCGAAATGGCAATCTGCGCCAGCAGCAGCCCGAAGCTGTGATGCACTTCCAGGATGGGCAAGGCCGCGGCGGCGGGCACCGCGATAAATCCACCCACAACCGACAAGACCATCAGTACCAGCAGCGGCCATTGTTCACTGCGCCGGTGCTCGGCATGCACGGGCGTTTTGGCTTCGCCGCCAAACACGATGAATACCAGGCGGAAGATATACAGGCCGGTGAGAAAGGCCCCGAACACGCCCATGAACCACCACAGATGGTGGCCGGTGCCCCAGGCGGCAAACAGGATTTCGTCCTTGCTGTAAAAGCCGGCGGTGACATAGGGCAGCGCGGCCAGGGCCGAACTGCCGATCACAAAACTCCAGAAGGCCACCGGCAGCTTTTTCCGCAGCCCGCCCATCTTGAAGATGTCCTGCTCATGGTGCAGGGCCAGAATCACGCTGCCGGAAGCCATGAACAACAAAGCCTTGAAGAAGGCGTGGGTCATCAGATGAAAGACCGCGGCGCTCCAGGCCCCCACGCCCAGCGCCAGGAACATGTAGCCGATCTGGCTCATGGTGGAATAGGCCAGGATGCGTTTGATGTCGCGCTGAACCAGGGCTGCGCCGCCAGCCAGCAGCAGGGTGATCGCGCCCACCCAGCCTACCGCCTCCAGGGCCGCCGGCGAGAGCTCGAACAGGCCATGCATACGGGCGATCAGATAAACCCCGGCCGTCACCATGGTGGCGGCGTGGATGAGTGCCGAGACCGGGGTCGGGCCGGCCATGGCATCAGGCAGCCAGGTTTGCAGCGGCAGCTGGGCCGATTTGCCCACGGCGCCGCCGAGCAGTAGCAGGCAGATCGTGGTGGCCATGGCACTGCCCACCGGCCACTGCGCCTGCGCCAGGGCCACCGACTGCTGGATATCCAGGGTGCCCAGTTCGCGGAACAGCAGGAACAATCCGATGGCCATCAAGGTGTCACCGACCCGGGTGGTGACGAAGGCCTTGCGGGCGGCATAGCCGTTTTCTGCATCGCTGTACCAGAAGCCGATCAACAGGTAGCTGCACAGGCCCACGCCTTCCCAGCCGAAGTACAGGGTCAGCAGATTGTCGCCCAGCACCAGCAGCAACATCGCGGCGATGAACAGATTCATATAGGCAAAGAAACGCCGGTAGCCGGGGTCGCCACGCATGTACCAGGACGCGTAAAGATGGATGAGTGCGCCGACCCCGTTGATCACGCCCAACATGGTCAGCGACAAACCATCGAGATAAAGCGCAATCGGAATACTGAAATCGCCCACCGCCATCCAGGTCCACAGCGTCACGGTGACGGCTTGCGGATCGTTGCGAAAAGCCAGGCCGACGATGGCCGTGAACAGCACCGCAAGGACCATGGACCCGACCCCGATCAGCGCGGCCAGCCGCTCGCCCATGCCGCGGCCCGCGAACAGCAAGCCGGCCCCAATGAGCGGGGCGGCTATGATCCAGGGCAGCAGACTCACGACCGCGTCTCCGCGCCTTCGCCCAAGCCATCCAGCGCATTGAGATCCAGCGTTTTGAATTGCTGATACATGCACAGCACGAGCGCCAGACCTACCGCGATTTCGGCCGCGGCCAGGGTTAGCACCAGCACGAACATGATCTGACCATCGGCCTGTAGCCAGCGACTGCCGCCGACGACGAAGGCCAGGCCGGCGGAATTGAGCATGATTTCCAGGCTCAGCAAGACGAACAGCAGATTACGCCGCAGCAAGACGCCCAGCAGGCCCAGGCTGAACAGGCCCCCGCACAGGATCAGCGCGTGACTGAGCGGAATGCCAGTCATGGCTCGCGCCGTCCCAGATGGAAGGCTGCGATCAGTCCCGCCAGTAACAGGAAGGACCCCAACTCCACAGCCAACAGATAGGGGCCGAAGAACGCGATACCGACTTCTTTCACGCTGACGGCCTGCATCGAATTCAGGTGCTGATTCACGGCCTGAAAGCTGCCCAGCAATTGCAGGAGCAATACGCCGGCCAGCAGGCCCGGACCCAACCACAAGCGCGGGCGTAGCCAGCCGCGTTCCTGCTGCACGCTGTCCGGGCCGACATTGATCAGCATGACCACGAACAGGAACAAGACCACGATCGCGCCGGCGTAGACCATGACCTCCAGCGCCGCGGCAAAGGCAGCGCCCAGCGCCAGCATCACCCCGGCCGAGGCCAGGAAAGACACGATGAGATAGAGCAGGGCATGCACCGCATTGGCCCGTGAAACCGCCATGGCTGTGGCTGCTAGCGCAATAAAGCCGGAGGTGTAGAACAGCAAACTCATGGCATCAAAGTCTTGGGGTCGACCGGCGGGTCTTCGTTTTCCGCCTCGCCCTTGTCTTTGCCGGCCACCGACAGGCCCGCCACCCGATAAAAGCCGTAGCCGGGATATTTGCCCTGGCCGGCGATCAGCAAATCCTCTTTTTCGTACACCATGTTCTTGCGCTCGTACTCGGCCATTTCATAGTCCGGAGTGAGCTGGATGGCATAGGTGGGGCAGGCCTCCTCGCAGAGCCCGCAATAAATGCAGCGCGAGAAATTGATGCGGAAGAATTCGGGATACCAGCGCCCGTCTTCCTCACGTTCGGTTTTTTGCAAGGCTATGCAGTCCACCGGACAGGCCACCGCACACAGATTGCAGGCCACGCAGCGCTCCTCCCCGTCGGGGTCGCGGGTCAGCACGATCCGGCCGCGATAACGCGGCGGCAAATAGGGGCGTTGTTCGGGGTATTGAATCGTCGCCTTGCGGCTAAAAGTGTGGCGCAGCACCCGCCACATGGACAGCAACTGGGTGTAAAAACCATCAATCAGATCGCGAATCACAGCACGCCTCCGACCACGAGGCCACCGATGACCACGGTGTTGAGCAAGGTCAGCGGCAACATGATCTTCCAGCCAAAGCCCATGAGCTGGTCATAGCGCGGGCGCGGTAAGGAGGCGCGCAGCCAGATAAACACGATGATGAAAAAGAAGGTCTTGAGCGAGAACCACAGCAGCGGCAGTTCCGGCAAGCCAAAGGGCGCCAGCCAGCCGCCCAGGAACAAGGTGGTCAGCATGCCCGAGACCAGGATCATCCCGGCATATTCGCCGACGAAGAACATGCCGAACTTCATGCCCGAGTATTCGGTATGAAAGCCGGAGGTCAGTTCGTGTTCCGCTTCCGGCAAATCCAGGGGCAGGCGGTGGGTTTCCGCCAGACCGGCGACCATGAAAGTCAGGAATCCCAGAATTTGCGGGAAGATGAACCAGGTGCCGCGCTGGGCTTCGACGATGTCGTTCAGGGCAAAGCTGCCGGCCTGGGCGACCACGCCCATCAGGGCCAGGCCCATGAACACCTCATAGGTGATGGTCTGGGCCGAGGCGCGAATGCCGCCCAGCAGGGCGTATTTGCTGTTGGACGCCCAGCCGCCGAGCATGACGGCGTAAACCCCCAGCGACATGATGGCCAGGAAGAACAGCAGGCCGACATTCCAGTCAGCCGCCACATGCAGATCGGGGCCCATGGGCACCACCGCGAAGGCCAGCAGCACCACCGCCATGGAAACCAGCGGTGCGATGACAAACACTGCGCGGTCGGCAAAGGGCGGAATCCAGTCCTCCTTGGCCAGCAGCTTGATCATGTCGGCGACGATCTGGCCCAGGCCCAGGAACCCGACCCGATTGGGTCCCCAGCGATCCTGCCAGATGCCCAGCAGGCGGCGTTCGAACCAGACCAGAAAGGCCGCGCCGCCGACCAGGCCGGCGACCGCGCACAGGGCGTAAATCTGCGTTGCGCTCATGGCAGCGCTTCCAAAGTGACCGGACCGCCCAGCGGCAGGGCGGCGGTGGCAGGCAGCCCGGCGGGGATGCCAACACTGCGCTTGTCGAGGTCGGTGCGCAGGGTGAGCGGCGCGACATACTCACAGCCCTTGAATTTCACCCGCACCGCATCGCCATTCGCGAGTTTGGCCTTGGCAGCGGTTTCCGGGTGCAGGCCGACATAGTCGGTCAGATTGGCGCGCTCCTGGATGGCTGGCGCGCGCGCGGACAGTTCTTCGGAACCAAACAGATGATGCAGCGGCACCGCGACCAGACGATTGGGCGCGGCCGGCGGCTTGGCGCTGCGGGACCGGGCTGCAACCGGGCTTAGCAGCAGGCTGCCGGGATCGCCGCCGCGCAGGGCGCCGCCGATCTCCTCTTGAAACTTGTTTACGGCCTGGGGTGAATTCCAGCCGGGTGACCAGAACATGGGAATCAGCGCGGCAGGCTTGTCTTTGGTGGTGACCGCGCCTTCCATGGAATAGCTCAGCGGCGAGTCGCGATCCAGGATTGGCCGCAATTCGTGCACGTCCTGATCCGCAGTCATGGCGGTGCGCCCACTGGCCCGGTGTGATTGACGCGGGACCTGGCGCCCGCTCATGCGGAAACTGGAACTCGGCGCGGCCTCGACGATTTTCGCCAAGGCCGGAATGTCCTTCGCACAGGCTGTGGTCAGGGCGTCCAGACCGTCGCCCAGGTCCGGAGCCTTGTCCAGGCCCGCGGAATGCGCGGCCGCCTGCAACCAGCGCCAGGATTCATGAATATCATCGGCGGCGGGCGCGGTTTGATACGTGCGCTGCGCCCGCCCTTCGAAATTCACCAGCGTGCCATCGGCCTCAAAGACGGTCCCCGCCGGGAGTTGCAAGCTGGCCAGCTTGCTGGTGGGCGTGTGCTGGGAGTCGATGACGATGAGTTGCTCGACGGTGCTGGCCAGCTGCTGCAAGGCCTCGGCGCTCAGGCGCCGGCTCAGATCGTTTTCCACCACGATGGCGGTGCGGGCGCCGGATAATTCCGCCAGTTCGTCCAGCGCTCGGCCGCCTAATAAACTGGCTCCGACGCTATTGCATTCGGGGAACACCACGGCCACCGGCAGCTGGCGGTTCGTGGCTTTGAAGAAAGCCGTGGCAATGGCCGTGGCGGCTTCCAGTACGCGGATGTCGGCACAGCCAGCGCCAGTGACGAGCAAGGGCCGCTCGGCGGCGCTCAAGGCCGCGGCAATCTGGTCTGCGAGGCGCTTGCTGTGCTCAGGGAAGCGGGCCGGGGCCTTGACCTCGGCGTTCAGCGCGTGCGCCACCGCATAGCCCAGTCGGGCAATGCCCGCGGGGGTGGCGCGGTAGCTGCTCTGGGCAATGTCATCCAGCTGGGTTGCGGCGGGCGTGGCCATAAACAGCGGGCTGCGCGCCTGTTGGGCCACCAGACTCACCGATTGCTCCTGCCAGGCCGGGACATGGGCTGTTTGGGCCATGGCCAGGCCGCGCTGGCGGGTCATCTGGCGCAGCGCCAGTGCCACACGGGCTCCGGTGTTAAGCACGTCTTCGCCCAGCACCAGCGCCGCGTCGGCCGTTTCGATCCTGCGTATGTTGGCGATCTGGACCGCCGGGTTTTGCAGCAAGGCGACGCCGGCATCATGCAAGGCGCTCGCAGCCGCGCTTTCGCCCCGGAAAAAGCTGTCCTTGCCCACCAGTTTACGCAGGGCATAATTGGCTTCGACGCTGGCCCGCGGGGAACCTATGCCGATGAGATCACCCTCGCGCAAGGCCGTGGCCAGCAGGCGCAAACCTTCATCCGCGTCGATTTCACGCAGGCTGCCGTTGCGCCAGTGGGCCTGACGCGGCCGCTCCTGGGCATTGGTAT
>JBFIIN010000181.1:0-7070 GCA_041601225.1 Oceanococcus sp. | reverse complement strand
GTGGAGCGCCGACTGGGCGAATTGCAGAGCCAGATGATGGAACGGCTGATGCAGAGCACCCAAAACATGGGCAAAGACCTGTCTTCCGCCCTGAACCAGAGCGCTGATCAATTGGGCAAACGGGTGGAACAGTTGACCGCTGCCACCGACGCCCGCCTGAAGGAAATCAGCGGGCAGGTGGATCAGCGTCTGCAGCAGGGTTTCGAGAAAACGACCAGTACCTTCGGCGAAGTTATCAAGCGCCTGGCCCTGATCGACGAGGCCCAGAAACGCATCACCGAACTTTCAACCAATGTGGTGAGCCTGCAGGACGTACTCGCCGACAAGCGTTCGCGCGGCGCCTTTGGCGAAATCCAGCTTGAGGTGCTGATCAAGAATGTGCTCCCCGAGCAGCATATAAAGCTGCAGCACGGCTTGCCCAACGGCTCCCGGGTGGACTGTCTGCTGAGCTTGCCCCCACCTACGGGCGACATCTGCATCGATGCCAAATTTCCGCTGGAAAATTATCAGCGCCTGCTCGATCCGCAGGCCACGGACGCGGAGCGCACGGATTCCGGCCGAAAGTTTCGCGCCGACGTACGAAAACATATCCACGACATTGCCAAGAAATACATCCTCCCCGAAATTACCTCATCGGGCGCGATCATGTTCGTACCGGCTGAGTCCGTGTTTGCCGAAATCCATGCGCGACATTCCGATCTGGTGCGCGAGGCCTACGACCGCGGCGTGTGGATTTGTTCACCAAGCACGCTGATGGCGGTGTTGACCACGGCGCGGGCCGTTCTGCGCGACGATGCATTGCGCCAGCAAACGCATCTGATCCGCAACTACATCATCGAGCTCAATCGGGAATTCCAACGCTTCCGCGAACGCATGGACAAGCTGGCCCGGCACATACGCCAGGCCCACGAAGAAACCGACAAGGTCAATACCACGGCCAAGAAGATCAGCCGGCGCTTCGAATCCATTGAGCAGGTCAAGACCGCGGCGGATCAGGGGGACGCGCCACTGCTGCACCCAGTTCCCGAAGAGACCGAGGACGATGTGCTGCCGCTGGAGCAGGAGCCCTGCGGCGATCACCAGCCGGACTAGAACAACTCGACCGAACCGGACTCCATTGACACCTGACTCACCGGCTTATGCGGGGTCTCCTTCCACTCCTCCCGTTTCGGCTCCACCCGCTCCCGGGCGGATTCGAGATTTGCCAGGTCATCCTTGCGAGGCGGACTCCCGGCCGGCGGGAGACTGGATTGCACGGCGCTGGCTTCGGCACTGATTCCGCGCAGACGCTGCACATGCCCGGTGGCCGAGCTCAGCGCCTGGGTCGTGATATCGGCAAATTGCAGTGAACGTACCGCCGTCTGGACTGACCGGCCAATATGCTCGCCGCAGGCTGACACCTTGCCGATGGCGCCCGCCAGGGCGTTGTTGATGCCATGGGCCTGCGAGACGAGCTTTTCGACCCGCTGGCGCGCATCATCGCTGGCTTCCATGTCGCGCCCTGCCATCTCCTTCACGGTCCCGCGCACCTTGGCTATTGCCTCGCGCGATTCGTGCACCCGTTTGCGAATCTGATCGTTGAAATTCGTTGAGCGCTCGGACAGGCTGCGCACCTCTTCGGCCACGACCGCAAAGCCGCGCCCGGCATCTCCCGCACGGGCGGCCTCGATGGCCGCATTCAGCGCCAGCAGATTGGTTTGATCGGCAATGGATTTCACATCTTCGAGCAGCTCGAAAATGGCGTCCAGGTGATTCGACATATCATCGATACGCTCGACGGTCAGGACGCTCTGCCGACTTTCTTCGGCCAGCACCTCAACCAGACGCGACATCAGCTCTTCGGCGTGGCCGGCAAACGCGCGGACGTCCATGCTGCCGCTCTCATCACCCTGATCAACGATACGTTTGACTTCCGATTCCTGCGCGCTGGATTCAGCATGAATCTCGGCAAAGCTGTCGCCGAGCTGTTTGACCGCCTGCACGACCAGGCCGCGCACCCGCTCGATTTCCGCGCCAAGCGAATCCAGTTCGCGCTGGGCATTGGCCTGCAGTTCACTCAGCAGACTCTTGTAGCGCTGCAGGGCGGCGTCCTGGACGCTGTCGCCGGCCCGCTGCAGCTGGACGCGCTCGGAGCCGACCTGCCACAGGAGATGAGCCCACGCCACGACCATGGCCGCCAGCATGATCCACGCCGCGAGAGCTGGTGCCGCGACCTCCGAGGCGATGGCATAAGCCACGGTGGTCGCCAGGGGCAATCCCAAAGGCAGGAACTTGTCTAAATGCATGGCATGGTTCTCATACGGGTCCCGAACCGGTTATCGACCGGCGCCGGGCTGACTTGAGGACACCGGACCCAGCGCCAGGCTCAGCGCTGTGTGCGCCACGCTTCCCAGGTCCAGCACGTGATTGGCAGCACCCAGCTTTACCGCTGCGCCGGGCATTCCCCAGACCACGCTGGAGGCTTCGTCTTGCGCAATGGTCGGCGCGCCGGCCTGCGCCATCTCCAACAGACCGGCAGCGCCATCGTCGCCCATGCCGGTCAGCAAAACGCCGACCGCGTTCGGCCCGCAGTTCTGGGCCACCGAGCGGAACAGAACATCGACGCTGGGTCGATGGCGGCTGACCGGCGGGCCATCGGACAAGCTGCAGACATAGCGCGCGCCGCTGCGTACCACCAGCAGATGGCGGTCGCCTGGAGCGATGTATACGTGGCCGGGAACAATCTGCTGCCCGTCGCCCGCTTCGCAAACCGACATGGCCGACGCCCGATCCACGCGCTCGGCGAAGGGGCCGCTGAAGGCCGCGGGTATATGCTGGGTCACGACCACTGCCGGCGCATGTGGGGGCAGCTGACTCACCACCGCGCGGATCGCTTCGGTGCCGCCGGTCGAAGCGCCGATCGCGATGATTTTCTCGGTGGTCGCAAACGGCTTGCGCCGGGCGGATTGGGGCAACACCGCATCGGCGGACAACCGGGGTTGCGCGGCGGGCGCGGAGGCAATCCGCGCCGCGGGTCGCGAGCGCGCCGCGGCCTTCACTTTTGCGATGATTTCCTGGGCCGCCTCCTCCAGACCTTCGGAAACGCCCAGGGTGGGTTTGGACACAAAGTCAAAGGCGCCAAGACTAAGCGCCTGCAAGGTGATCTCGGCGCCCTTGGCGGTCAGGGAAGACACCATGACGACCGGCATGGGATGCAGCCGCATCAAGTTTTCCAGGAAGGTCAAGCCGTCCATCCGCGGCATTTCCACATCCAGGGTCAAAACATCTGGCTTGAGCAGTTTGATTTTTTCACGGGCGATATACGGGTCCGGCGCCACACCAACGACTTCCAGCTCCGGATCGGAACTCAGAATTTCGCTGAGAATCTGGCGCACCAGCGCCGAATCGTCGACGATCAAGACCCTGACAGTCATAGGCCGGTCACTCTATTCACGAATTCGGCTCCTGGCCGCATGCCCATGGCTTTGGCAGGCAATTCCTGCGCCGCGGTCGCACCCGCATGGGGCGTCCCGCTCGGCCCGCGCGGGCGCAAGAAATCCAATTCAGAACAGCTCAACATCACCGGCGACCGGAGTCACGCCCAGGCGATCGATATACAGCCGTTCGGCCGATTGCAGTTCGGTCTGCTCTTCGATGGGCAGGCTCTGGACCATGACCCGCCCACTCTGTGGCCAGTAATACACTTTGCGCGGATGGGTCAGGCCCAAGTCTGCCGCAAGCAGCGCAATGCCTTCATCCGCCAGGTAATGCTTGACGAAGGCGGCATTGCGCAGCCCCACCATGCTGACGTTCAGACTGCGATTGACATTCGCGCCGCCAAAAGCCTTGGCCTCCAGGCGGGACCGAGACGCGCCCCGTTTGATCAGCTCATTGATCAGCATTTCCATCGCGTAGCTGCCGTAACGCGCGGTATCACTGGCCGGGTCGCTGCCACCATCAGGCAACAGAAAATGATTCAAGCCCCCCACTCCGGCGAGTGGATCACGGATGCAGGCGGCCACACAGGAGCCGAGAGTCGTAACCAGCAACACGTCGCGATTGCTTACGCAGTACTCGCCGGGCAGGACTTTAATGGCCTCCCGTTTGAAATGGCGGTCACGGTACGCATGGCGGCCGGAACTGCCGGACTCGAACTCGGGCAGAAGCTGCGGCTTCGAGCGGGTTTGGCGGACGTAGTACATGGCGCGGGTCCGCTAGGTCACAGCCAGCGGCCGGTAAATCGTCCGACCCATGTTCTTGAACAGGTCCGCGGAATGGAGAAAGCTTTCCGAATGGCCCGCGAACAAAAGCCCGTCGGGCTTCAGATGCTGACGCAGCTTGATCAGAATCTCGCGCTGGGTCGGCTTGTCGAAATAGATCATCACATTACGACAAAACACGATGTCGTAGCTCTGATCTACGCCCCAATGCTCGTGCAGGAGATTGAGCTGGCGAAACTCAACCAGGGCCTGTAGCGCCGATTTGACCCGGACCATGCCTTCATTGGGACCCGCGCCCTTCAGAAAGTGGCGCTGGAGTTGCTCCTTGCTCAGATTCTTGACCCGCTCCTGGGCATAAATTCCGCGCCGTGCAAAATCCAGGACCCGGGTATCCAGATCGGTGGCCAGGATGCGCAGGGGCGGCGCCGGCGAGCGCAAGGTCTGAACCGCCGTCATGGCAATGGAGTAGGGCTCCTCGCCCGTCGAACTCGCGCAGGACCAGATCTTGAAACTGGGCTGACCACGATGCGCCAGCAGGAAATCGCGCATCGCCTCGAAATGATGCGGCTCACGGAAGAACGAAGTGAGATTCGTCGTCAGTGCGTTGGTGAAGTGTTCCCACTCATCGGACTGGGGGCTGTCAAGCGTCCGCAAATAGTCGGCGAATGACGCCATGCCGAGCTGCCGCAGGCGGCGCCCCAGCCGGCTATACACCATGTCGCGCTTGCCGTCGGCGAGCTTGATGCCGGCCCGGTCATAGATCAGAGCAACGACCTGGCGGAAATCGCGCTCGGTAAACTCGAATGCCGGGGCGGTGCGCGGGCTGGCCCGCCGTTCGATGAAGCCGGTCTGCATGGCGTCCTCATTTCAGTGCGTCACAACGCCAGCCACCACATGCGGATTGGCGGGAGGCGGGTCTTCGGGAAGAGGCGCCAAGCCGGCAAGGCCCAAGCCGAAATTGGCCAATATGCGGAACCAGCAAGCCCGAAGACCTAGCCAGGCAGGCATGGCGGCCGGGTCCGGGCGATCCGCAATCCTGCGCGACGCGCGCGCAGGCCCCATAACGACCCGGATCCTTCTCGATGGCGCCGGTCGCGCCCAGCAATGCCAGCTGGGCGCATCTGCAGGTCTCCCGGCAGCCGGCGAGAACGGACCATGGCTGATCCAGGCCTAAAACTCGGCCCAATGCTCGCCATTTCCATGTGGCCCGTCGGCGGTCGGCGTGGGTCGCGGCTTGGCGGCTTTGGCAGGTCTGGCCGGCGCGACCGCCTTGGCCGCTCTTGCGGCCGGTTGCGCCGGCTTGGCGGCAGCGGAGACGCTGATGTGATCCGCGGTATCGTCCTCGATAATGCGGAACCGACTCACCGACGCGCCCAGCGCAACCACCTGATCCTGCAAGGAGCCGGCCGATGCCGATGATTCTTCGACCAGTGCGGCATTTTGCTGGGTCACCTCGTCCATCTGATTGATGGTCTGATTCACCTGCTCAATGCCCGAGCTCTGCTCCTGCGAGGCGGCGCTGATCTCGGCCATGATGTCGGTCACCCGCTTCACCGCGCTGACGATCTCCTCCATGGTCGTGCCGGCATCACCGACCAGGCGCGAGCCATCCTCGATTCGCTGCACGGAATCGCCGATCAGCGACTTGATTTCCTTGGCCGCACCGGAAGAGCGCTGCGCCAGGCTCCGCACTTCCGAGGCCACGACCGCAAATCCACGCCCCTGTTCGCCAGCGCGCGCGGCCTCGACGGCCGCATTCAATGCCAGGATATTGGTCTGAAAGGCTATGCCTTCGATCACGCTGATTATGTCCTCGATCTTCTTGGACGCTTCGGTAATCTCAGCCATCCGAGACACCACCTGACCGACCACGTCGCCGCCCTTGGTGGCCACATCGGAAGCGCCGATGGACAACTGATTGGCCTGCTTGGCGTTCTCGGCGTTCTGCTTCACCGTAGAGGTCAACTCTTCCATGCTCGAAGCGGTTTCCTCCAGGCTGGCGGCCTGTTCCTCGGTGCGACTGGACAGATCGGCGCTGCCCGAAGCGATATCGCGCGAGGCCGAATTGATCGAATCCGTAGCTTCTTTGATGGAGACCACCATCTCGGTCAGGTTACGCACCGTGGTGTTCAGGTTGTCCTTGAGCTCCCCGAAAGTCCCCTGGTAGTCCGCGTCAATCGACTGGGTCAGGTCGCCTTTGGCCAAGGCCCCCAACACGCGGATCACATCGTTGAAGCCCACCTCGCAGGTGTCCAGCAGGGTGTTGATGCCTACGGCCAGACGCTCGAAGAAGCCCTCCTTGTCATCCAGGGTGATTCGATTGGAAAACTGGCCCTGGGTCGCACCTTCCACGATCTCGCCGATCTCGCTTTCAACTGCAACTTCAACGGTCCGGTCGTTCCACTCCACAACCGAACCCACCCGATTACCTTCCTGATCAACAATGGGATTCGCGATCAGCCCGAAGGTCCGTCCACCAACCCCGATCTCGGTCTTATAGGTGCTGGTCAGGGCTTCGAGCAGACGCTGCTGATGGGCCGGGTTCTTGTGGAATTCATCGATCGTGGTGCCGATAACCTTGCGCACATCGAAGTTGGGCAGGGCCTTGCGCAGATCCGCCTCGGCGTTGCTCAGCATCGCCCGCACCGAATCGTTCATGTACACGACCTTGCGGTTGTTGTCGGCGATCATGACGTTGGTGGTGACATTATCCAGCGCGTTGCGTATGCGCAGATTTTCCGCCGCGATCTCTTTCTCACGATCCTCGCGGGCCTTGATTTCCGCTTCCAGGGCCAGTTCCGCGGTGCGGTCCTTCCACTCCACGACCGTACCCAGGCGGGTGCCATCGTTGTCGATCACCGGACTGGCGAC
>JBFIIN010000180.1:0-7120 GCA_041601225.1 Oceanococcus sp. | reverse complement strand
GCTGGACCAGCTCCTGCGCAAGACCCTGATCCCAGCGGCGGCCCTGGGGACTCAAATACGCCACGGGGCGACGTGCGCCGGATGCGCCCTGGGCCTTGCGCAGGGCGCGCGCGACCGGCTCGGCCTGCATCACCATGCCGGGCCCGCCGCCGTAACCCCGGTCATCCGGTCGACCACTCGCGCATTCGTCACGCGGATTCCAGGCCGTCATCGATATCAGACCGCGCCGCACCGCGTCGCCCGTCACGCCAAGTTCCGCGAACCAATGCACTGTTTGCGGGAACAGACTGATCAGATCAAAGTGCTTCATCCGCGCTCCACAGCGCATCAATGCGGCGCGCGCCGACATCGATGTTGCTGATGATCGGGCCCCGAACCAGCGGAATCAGCAATCGGGCCTCGCCCTCGACTTCAAGTATCGGGTGCGCCGGACCGTCGATGACCTGGGTGACCGTGCCCAACAGCTCACCGGCCCGGCCGTACACGGCGCAACCGGGCAAATCAACCCAGTACACCTGACCAACAGGCAAATCAGGCAATTCGGCCCGGGGCACGCGGATTTCGCAGCCATTCAAGGCCTGAGCCTGCTCGCGGCTCGCGATCAACTCCCCGGCCTCCGACTCCAGCTGCACCACCAGGCCAGGCCCGTGCCTGCGCCCCGCCAGCGGACGGAAATAAGAATGCCCGTGGCGCGTACACACACACCAACGGGCATAATTCAGCAGGCTTTCCGCGGGCTGAGTGAAGGATTCCACCCGCAGCCAACCCTGAACACCGAAGACGCCGCGGAATTTGCCGAGCGTCACGTCGTCCATGGCTTTACTCGGCAGCTTTGGCCTCGTCGCCAGCAGCCGGTTCTGCGACCGCGCCAGATTCTGGCGAATCTGCCTTCTTGGCGGCCGGCTTGCTGTCGCCGGGCTTCTTGGCCTCGGCTTTTTTAGCCGCGGCCGCCTTCTTGCCCTCAGCCTTGTCGGCCGCAGCCTTGTCTGCTGCCGCCTTCTTGGCGGCCGCCTTGGCTTCCGCCGCAGCCGCCTGGGCCTGCTTCGCCGCGGCGATGGCCTCCGCCTTGGCCGGATCGGCCGGGGCGCCGATCTTGTCGGACTCGTTGCGCACCAGCGCGGCAACCCGATCCGTCAGAATGGCGCCCTTGGATTTCCAATACTCGATTCGCTCGAGATTCAGCGACAAACGGACTTCCAAACCCTTGGCAACCGGGTTGAAAAAGCCGACACGCTCGATATTGCGGCCATCGCGACGATTGCGAACGTCAGCTACAACAACATGATAGAAGGGCCGCTTCTTGGCGCCACCCCGGGCAAGTCTGATCTTGACCATGAACTATTAAAACTCCGAAACCGCGTAGTGCGATGAAAAAAGACGCGAGATTTTAATGATTTTCCGACAGAAGTCGAGCCGGCTCAGGCGTCCACCTGTACATATTGACCGGGCCAGCGTCCGCGCCGACCCCTTGCAGTCCGAGATTCAGCGACCGAAACCCGAACCTGGCGGCAGCATTCCACCCATGCCCCGCATCATTTTTGCCATTCCGCCGCCCTTCATCTTCTTCATCATTTTCTGCATTTGCATGTGCTGCTTGAGCAGACGATTGATTTCCGGCACCTGGGTCCCGGAGCCTGCGGCTATGCGGCGTTTGCGCGAAGCTTTTATGAGATCCGGAAAACGGCGTTCCCGCAATGTCATCGAATTAATGATGGCGATGGCCTTGGTCAACTCACCGTCATTGGCCTGCGCTTTGACGCTGGCCGGCAATTGTCCCATACCCGGCAGTTTATCGAGCATAGCGCCCAGACCGCCCATCTCCAGCATCTGCCGGAGTTGATCGCGATAGTCCTCAAGATCAAAGGTTTTGCCCTTCTGAATCTTGCGCGCCAGCTTCGCGGCTTTCTGCTGATCGACCTTCTGCTGCGCATCCTCGATGAGGCCCAGGACATCGCCCATGCCGAGAATGCGGGAAGCCAGCCGATCTGGATGGAAGACTTCCAGCGCATCGATCTTCTCGCCCGCGCCGAGAAACTTGATCGGTTGACCCGTGATCTGCCGCACCGAAAGCGCCGCGCCACCACGCGCGTCGCCATCGATCTTGGTGAGAATGATCCCGGTCAGAGGCAAAGCCTCGCCAAAGGCCGCGGCCGTGGCCGCCGCATCCTGACCCGTCATGGCGTCGATGACAAACAGGGTTTCGACCGGATTCAGCGCACGGTGCAGATTGCGGATTTCATCCATCATCTTGGCGTCCACGGTCTGCCGCCCCGCGGTATCGACCAGCAGCACGTCGTACAGATCGCGCCGCGCGCGCTGCAACGCGCCGTCGGCGATCTGGGCCGGCGCCTGCATCGCCGAGGCAGGAAACCAGTCTGCGTCCGTTTGGCCGATCAGGGTTTCGAGCTGGGCGATAGCCGCCGGGCGATAGACATCGCAGCTGGTGACCAGAACCCGCTTTTTCTGCGCCGTGAGCCAGCGAGCCAGCTTGCCGGTCGTCGTTGTCTTTCCCGAACCCTGCAAACCCGCAAGCAGCACCACCGCCGGCGGCTGGGCGCGCAGATCCAGCCCCTGGCTCTCACCCCCCAGGGTCGTAACGAGTTCCTCGCGGACGATCTTGATGAATTGCTGGCCCGGTGTAAGGCTGAGACTGACTTCTTCGCCCAGCGCCCGCACCCGCACCCGCTCGATAAAGTCTTTGGCCACCGGCAAAGCAACATCGGCTTCCAGCAGGGAACGCCGCACCTCGCGCAAAGCGTCTTTGATGTTGTCTTCTGTCAGCCGCCCTTGGCCGCGCAGATTCTTGAGCGTCGCTTGAAGATTTTCGCTGAGAGACTCGAACATACTGTTATCGGACAAATAGGGGCGTGCATTGTAACGACATTAGTCGTTCACCTCAGCGCCATCACCGTGCGATGATTCCAACCATGAGCTTTGCAATCGATCTGCTGGCCGTTCTGGCCTACGCCCTGGCGGCCAGCCAGGTGAGCCCGCGCGCCCAGACCACGAAGGGTCAGCGCCAGCTCATGGTCCTGGCGGCCATGGCAATCAGCCTACACGCGTTCGGACTGCCGACAGTCGGCCAATCGGGCCAGATCAGCCTGGGACTTGCTGGCGCACTGTCCCTGTTCCTGTGGCAATGCGCCGCGGTGCACCTGCTGACTCTGCTGCGCTTTCCTTTATGGCAGCTCGCGCCGGCCGTGTGGGCGATGGCCGGAATCGGCATCATCCTGTCGTGGTGGCTGCCGGCGGGCTCTCCAACCAGGGTCGAACTGGATTTTGCGCTACGTGTTCACATCGCGCTGTCGCTGTTTGCCTATGCGGTCCTGACACTGGCAGCGCTGCAGACGGTGGGCTATGCCCTGCGCGACCGCCGCCTGCACCGCCACCGGACCAAATCGCAGCCCACGATTCCGCTGCAAACCATGGAAAATCTGGCCTTCGGCTTGATGAGCGCGGGATTCGTGCTGCTCTGCCTGAGCATAGGCACGGGGTTCTTGTTCGTCGACAATTTTTCCGCGCAGCACCTCGTCCACAAGTCGGTTTTGTCGCTGATCGCCTGCGCGGTTTTCGGCGGCCTGCTGGCTGGTCGTCAGATCTGGGGCTGGCGTGGGCGCACCGCGATTCGCTGGGTGCTGGGCGGTTATGCCAGCCTGATCCTCGCCTATTTCGGCAGCAAGTTCGTGCTGGAGCAGATGCTGGGTCGCAGTTGGAGCTAGCTTCCGGTCTTGACAGCACAGCGGTCGGGCCCTACACAATAAAGCCCAATCGCTTGGAGCTTTGAGCTCGACTTGGACGATATCCCTACGGGGCTGCTATTTGGTTTGCTAGTCGGCCTCATTTTTCTGTCTGCGTTTTTTTCCGGTTCAGAGACGGGCTTGATGGTGGTCAACCGCTATCGCCTCAAACATTTGGCCAAATCGGGCCATGGCGGCGCCAAGCGCGCGTCAGCCTTGCTGGAGCGGCAGGACCGTCTGATCGGCGTCATCCTGCTGGGCAACAACTTCGTCAACATTTCCGCGTCGGCCATTGCCACCATCCTCGGCCTGCGCCTGTTCGGTGAACCCGGTATTGCCATAGCCACCGGCGTTCTGACCCTGGTGATCCTGATCTTTGCCGAGGTCACACCCAAAACCCTGGCAGCCCTGAATCCGGAACTGGTCGCATTCCCGGCCAGCTACATCTATACGCCGTTGCTCAAAGTGCTTTATCCGCTGGTCTGGTTGGTCACCGGCGTTGCCAACGGAATCCTGCGCCTGCTCGGGGTGCGCCCGGAGGACGCCGAGCTGCACTCCCTGAGCAGTGAGGAACTGCGCACGGTGGTTGCGGAGACCGGCGCCATGCTCCCGCGCCGTCACCAACGCATGTTGCTGTCCATACTCGATCTCGAAAAAGCCACGGTCGAAGACATCATGGTGCCGCGTAACGAAATGGTCGGCATTGACGTATCGCAGGACTGGGAGCCCATGCTCCACACCATCACCCACAGCCAGCACACGCGTCTGCCGCTGTATCACGGCAGCATTGATGATCTGCGCGGCATCGTGCATCTACGACGGGTCCTGGGCCTGGTTTCCGAAGGGCGCCTGAATCAGGAAAGCCTGCTCGACCTGGCACGCGAGCCCTACTTCATACCGGAAGGAACGCCGCTCAATCAGCAATTGCTGAACTTCCAGAACCAGCGCCGCCGGATCGGCTTCGTGGTGGATGAATATGGCGACATTCAGGGCCTGGTGACCCTGGAGGACATCCTGGAAGAGATCGTCGGAGAATTCACCACCGACCCCGCCACCAAGATGAAATATGTGCGCCCGGATGGCGACGGTGCCTATCTGGTGGATGCCATGGTCAATGTCCGCAGCCTGAATCGCTCCATGGGCTGGAAGTTGCCCACCAGTGGCGCTCGCACGCTCAATGGAGTGATCCTCGAGCAGCTGGAGGCGATCCCCGAACCCGGCGTGAAGCTCAAGCTCAAGAACTATCTGCTGGAAATCACCCAGACCAAGGCCAATGTCATTCAGACCGTGCGGATCACGCCCCCGCCCAGCCCGGCGCGGTCGCGTTAGTCAAACGCCGCCTCGATGGCCTGCACCAGATCGGCCACCGCATGCGTTTCGATCCCTGGTATCGGCTGACGCGGCTTGTTGGCAGCGGGCAGAATCACCCGCTTGAAGCCCTGTTTCGCCGCCTCCAGAGCCCGCTCTTCACCGCCGCTGACCGGCCGCAACTCACCGGACAGACCCAGCTCGCCAAACACCGCCAGGTCCACCGGCAAAGGCCGGTTCCGAAAGCTGGACAAAGCCGCCAGCACGGCTGCAAGATCCGCCGCGGTCTCGCGCACCTGCAAGCCACCCACGACATTCAGGAACACATCCTGGTCGAACAAGGCTATGCCGGCATGGCGATGCAGAATGGCCAGCAGCATGGCCAGGCGCTGGCCATCCAGGCCGACACTGACGCGCCGCCCCGTCCCGCCGCCAGCACGGTCAACCAGGGCCTGTACCTCAACCAGAATGCTGCGACTGCCTTCGCGGGTGGCCAGAATCACGCTGCCTGCGACCGCTTCGGCATGCCGCGACAGGAAAATTGCAGACGGGTTTTTCACCTCCTTCAGACCGTCCTCAGCCATCGAGAAAAAGCCCAGCTCATTCACCGCCCCAAAACGGTTCTTCGCCGCCCGGATCAACCGCATCCGCGCCGCCGCGTCCGCCTCAAAATACAGCACGGTATCCACCATGTGCTCCAGCACCCGCGGCCCAGCGATCACACCCTCCTTGGTGACATGCCCCACCAGGAACACGGCGACCCCCCGCTGCTTGGCGAAGCGCACCAGTTGTGCGCAGCATTCACGCAGCTGCGCCACCGCGCCCGGAGCCGAGCTAAGCTCCGCGCTGTACAAAGTCTGGATGGAGTCAATGATCAGCAGATCTGGAGGCTGATCTCCGAGTTGCGCCAGGATCGCTTCGACTTCGGTTTCCGCCAGCACGCCGAGCTGCAGATCAACCGACCCCAGGCGCAGGGCGCGCAGGCGAATCTGCGCCAACGATTCCTCACCGGACACGTATACCACCCGACGCTGACCGTTCAGCCGGATCACCATCTGCAGCAGCAGGGTGGATTTGCCGATTCCCGGATCGCCCCCCAGCAGCACAACGGAGCCGGGAACGATGCCACCGCCGAGCACACGGTCAAGTTCGCCAAAGCCGCTGGCCTGCCGGGGCTGCTCCGCGTCCCCGAGATCAGCCAGAGAAGCCACGCGATTTTCGCCGGCGTAGCCGCGTGCCCCGCGGCCGCCAGGTGCTGCCGCAGCCCTGCCCTCTTCCAGCGTGTTCCACGCCTCACAAGTTGGGCACTGACCCTGCCAACGCAGGGCCTGTGCACCGCATTCACGACACACAAACAGGGATTTGGTCTTGGCCATTGCGGGCGAACTCGGAAGGGGTATGCGGCTGGGGAAATACTGTACTATGGAGCAAAACACCGAACGCACGGGGATCGCTCGGCTTGAAAGAGGGATTTTGGTCTAAAGACTGGTTTACCGGTCTGGCCTACACCATTGTATTTTGCATAGCCGCGTTTCTGGTCTACCCAGCCAGTTTCCAGGGCTTGGAGCGCTATGCCTACGACGTAGGCGTGCGTCTGAACACCCGGCCGCCCAGCGATCAAGTTGCGGTCATCGCCATTGACGAAGCCAGCCTGCAAAATCTCGGGCGCTGGCCCTGGCCGCGCGACCTGCACGCCGACATGATTGCCAAGCTGGCCCGCGGCGGCGCGAAGGTGATCGGCAACACCATCTTGTATTCCGAAGCCCAGACTGACCCGGGGCTGGAGTATGTCAACCAGATTCTCGGCCAGTTCTCGAGCTCAAGCCTGCCGTCCAAGGTGATCGACGAAACGCGGGCCATAGAACGCCTGTTAGGCGAGATCACCGCCCTGCCCAACCAGGGCGTGGTCGCGGCCAAGCTTGACGAACTGATGCGCCTGTTCAGCGGATCGGCCTTGAAAACGCAGATGCCCCTGGAACTGGGCCAGATTGCCAGGACCCTGTTTTCGGCGCAGCGCGCGCTGCAAACCGACAACAAGCTGGCCGCCGCCTACAAGAAGGCGGGCAACGTGGTGC
>JBFIIN010000179.1:0-7161 GCA_041601225.1 Oceanococcus sp. | reverse complement strand
TGATCTCCGTCTGAGCTGTTGAATCAAGGCCGGGGGCGCTGAGCGCTCCCGGCTTTTTTGTGTTCCGCAATGTTCGCCCGCTATTGGAACATGCGGCAGCCAGCTGCGCGGAGTGCGGATCGCATCGGGAACCGCGGCCGGGTATCGAAATGAATTGGAGGTTTGCTGCTATCTCACTGGAATTCCAGGACTTTTTCTTGTAGGCTCAGCTGCTCTTGCGCATCTGATGCGGTGTTTTTCGGGGCGTGCGCAACGTGGCTCCGTGGATTTGGGGCGCATTGCGAAGGGGCGGTGTTGAAGATCTGTCGCGCGAGCGGCATGAATTGAAAACGTAAGAGCAAACATGGTGAATGGAGGCGCTCCGCAGTCAAGGCAGAGTGGGCAGCAAAAAAAGATGACTAAATCCGAACTCGTTGATCGCCTGGCCGCAAGCCAAACCCACCTGTCGCACAAAGATGTGGAGCTGGGCGTGAAGCTGCTGCTCGACTCCGTGGGCGAGGCGCTGGCGCAGCATGAGCGGATCGAGATCCGGGGGTTCGGCAGTTTTTCCCTGCATTACCGACCGTCGCGGGTGGGTCGCAATCCCAAGAGCGGTGCATCCGTGAAAATACCCGCCAAACATGTACCCCATTTCAAACCCGGCAAGGAATTGCGCGAGCGGGTCAACGAAGCTATGGACGACTGATCGCCATGATGCGACTCATTGCTCTCGTCGTGCTGACCGCGGTGTTTTGCGTGGGCGCGACCTTTAGCTATTACAATCCCGGCCTGGTTTCGATCAATTATCTGGTCGGCGAGTTCGAACTGCCGCTGGGCATGGCGCTGGTTGCAATATTTGGCGCAACCCTGTTGCTGACCTTACTGGTTGGCTGGGTGTATGCCCAGGCTCAGAGGGCCGAGATTCGGCGTTTGCGCCGCAGTCTGGAATCCACTGAAGCCGAGTTGAAAAACCTGCGGAATTTGCCGCTGCAAGATCGCTGATCACTGGCATGGCGGCTGACCCATTGTCGGGGATGATCATCTTGCTGCTGCCTTTGGCGGCGGCCAGCGGCTGGTTTCTGGCGCGGCGCAGTCCCCCGGAGGATCAGGAGCCCTCCCCGATTAACCCGGACTACGTCCGAGGTATCAGCCATCTGGTCAACGACGACACGGACAAGGCCGTTGAAGTCTTCATGGGACTACTGCAGGCCGACAACGAAACCGTCGAGTTGCATTTGGCTCTGGGCAGCTTGTTCCGGCGTCGCGGTGAAATCGATCGGGCCCTGCGGATTCATCAGAACCTGGTGCTGCGCCCCAGTCTGAAGCCGGCGCATCGCAATCAGGCGCGTTTTGAACTGGCTCGGGACTACCTCAAGGCTGGGGTCTACGACCGGGCCGAGGATTTGTTCCGCGAACTGGCCAATCAGGGCATGTTTCTCGAACCGTCCCTGCGCCACCTGGCTTCAATATTCGAACGCGAGCGCGACTGGGAAAAGGCCATCGAGATGGCGCGCTGGCTGGGTTCCGCGCGCGGACAGAACCCGGGAGCAATGATCGCCCACTACTACTGCGAAATCGCCGAGCAGCAACGTCGCAGCGGCGACGATAAAGCCGTGCAGCAAGCTCTGAAAAAGGCGCTGGCCGCGGATTCGGGCTGCGTGAGGGCAAGCATGATCGAGGCAGAGATATTGCAGGAACGCGGCGATTCTGCGGGCGCTGTCGCGGCCTATAGCCGGGTGGCCAAACAGGATCCCGCGTTCATTCCCGAGATCTTGCGGCCACTGGGCGATCTGTATGCCGCACAGGAGGATCTGGCCAGCTGGCAAAGACAGCTGACCAGCTTCAGCGCCGTGCATGAGGGGGCCGCACCGCAGATTGTGCTGGCCCAACTGCGTCTGGCGCAGAATGAAGACCCGCTGGTGCCGCTGCTGCAGTACCTGGCCACCCGGCCCAGCTGGCTGGGCTTCAATCAGGCCCTGGCGCTGCCTTGGGCGGCTGCGAGTCCGGAACTTCAGGAGGCGATAGGCGCCATGCGTGAGGCGCTGCACGAGGTGATCGGCAAGAGCCCAGGTTATCAATGCCGCCACTGCGGCTACGCCGCCCATGTTTTGAACTGGCAGTGCCCCAGCTGTCAGCACTGGGATACCACCCAGCCGCTTTCTGACCTTTCGCACAAGGCGATTATGGTCGGTCACGTTACAAGCACCATCGCCCAGGACTAGGAGTGTGCCGCTACCCATCGGGGTGTTGGGTGCGGGCGCTATTGGACAGCACTGCTCGTTAGCGCGTCCCGGCTGTCGAAAAATTCCGGGGTGCGCGGTGACGTGGAAAGCCCCAAGCAAGATCAGTTGGGCCAACGCGTTCGTCTCCAAGATTCCATGGAGCAGAGCCCCGCTGCTCGCCGCATCCTAAGAAGCTGTATCACGGGTGAGTTCCGGCTGTTCCCCCGGAAGCAGGAGTATCCGCTATTGACGACATAGCCAGTCAAGAACAGTCCTGGCGGCAAGCCGTTCCAGGTGATCGCCTGGATACGTCCATGAGGCGCCAGGAGGTCGCCAGTGCGGCTCATGAGTTCCAACACCCAGGCCGCGCAAAACGTGACCAGCGCCAGGCGAATCGCGCGGCCAACGTGACCTGACCCGCGCAATGTGCCTGCGGGCTCCAGTCCGCGGACGGCCGTGGTCCTGCATGACTCATCAGCCGTACCGGTGAGTAGGCTCAGGTACAGAACGTTGAGAGACCATATCCTGGTGCGCGCCCTTGTCAATAGAACAGCCGGAGAAGGTAGGGAAACCCCATTGCAGTAAGGGCAGCGTCGCAACTGTCCAGCAGGCGATATATCCGCCTTTCAGTGTGGGAGAGTCGCAGCGCGCGTCAGCCTCACAATCCGGCATCGGCCGATATATTCTGCGGCCGGCAATCCAGAAAGAGGCCACGGCCAGCGCGATGAACACGGGGCGCAGGAGCTCCAGGACTTGGTGGCCCCCTATCCAGGAGCCCGTGAATCCAGGAGTGACGAGAATCAGCGGAGCCAGGCAACAGGTCGATGCCAGGATCGCGGCCAGGCCGCCAAGGGTCAAAACAGGGAACGGGCGCTTCGATTCCGCCACCTGCACGCCGACTCTGGCCAACGCGAAATGTCAGGCTGTTACCGTACTATGGTGCCGAGTCAAGCGCCCATGCGCGCAATCCAGGGTTTGAGCATAGGTCGTTTGGCTGATGCCGCTGACGTCAATGTGGAAACGATTCGTTTCTACCAGCGCAAGGGCCTGCTTGATGTGCCGGACAAGCCGCCGGGTGGCATCCGCCGTTACACTGACACCGATCTCGTCCGCCTGCGATTTATCGAATCCGCACAAAAACTGGGTTTTCGACTCGGTGAAGTCGGCGAGCTCCTGGCGCTTGACGATGGTAGGCATTGCCGTGGGACAGCTTTGTCAGCGGTCGCATGTCTGGCCGAAGTGCGCGAGAAAATCCGTAGTCTGAAAAAATTGGAGAGGCGCTGGCGGATCGGAGGCTTCGGTGCAGCCGCAATGCAGGGCAGGTCTGCTGCCCGCTGATTGATGCCCTGTATTCCGCCCGGTAGCCGAGCCTGGGACACCACGTCGTCGGCCTGGCTGACCGATGCAGTTACCAGTCAGGGGTTAAGTGGTGGCTCCGGAGCGGGGTGCGCGTCAGGATTCGGGCCTGTGAGGAGCGACAGGCAGGTCGACGGCGTCCGGAGGGTCGGAGCGGGGATCCGCGGCCAGCGCTGTAGCGTCAGCTTGCGCGGTGTATTTCGACGCAGGCTCGCGGGCCGCCGCCTCAGCCACTGTCCCTGTCTCCACCAGCAGACGGTGGGCCAGTGCGACCCGTTCAGCGGCGCTGGTGGGAATGGTAGCGAGTTCTTCGATGCGGTGGAGCATAGGCAGCAGCCCTCGATCATTGGCCAGTTGGATCGACAGTCCCGGCCGGGCATTGAGTTCCAGCACCAGCGGACCCCGATCGCGATCCAGAACCACGTCAACGCCCAGATATCCCAGCGCGGCGAGGTCGTGGCAGTGCGCGGCCAGCTCCAGCAACTTGGCCCAACCCGGAATTGCTATGCCCCTGAGCACTTCATGCGTGTCGGGATGGTGGGTGACCGGGGCGTTGTGCCACACCCCCCGTGTCGTGCAGCCGTTGACCAGGTCAATCCCGACACCCACCGCACCCTGGTGTAGATTGGCCTTGCCGTCGGACTCCCGGGTGGGCAGGCGCACCATGGCGCACACCGGCACGCCGCGGAAGACCAGGGTGCGGATGTCGGGCACCCCCTGAAAGGCCACGGATTCGAAGATCGGGTCAAACTGCACACAGTATTCGATCATGGCGGTGTCGGGCTTGCCGCCGAGGCTGAACATGCCGGACAGAATGTTCGAGATATGGTGCGAGACATCAGCGGCGGCCATGGCGGCGCCGTTCGAACGGATGAAGTTGGTGCCGCGGCGGCCCGTGATGACCAGAATGCCGTCGCCGCCCGAGCCATGGGCAGGCTTGACGACAAATGCGGACTGGCCGTCGATAAACCTCACGAACTGATCCACATCATGCTGGGTCGAAATCACGCCGAATAGGGGCGGCACGGCGATGCCGGCATCTTCGGCCAGCCGTTTGGTCCGCAACTTGTTGTCCACCAGCGGGTATAGCCGGCGCGGATTGTGGCCCATGACGTAGACCTGATTCCGGGCATTCATGCCCAGAATCCCGTGTTCGCGCAATTTTCTGGCGAAGGACAGCATGTTCAAGGCTGCCGCAGCAGGGCGCGGAAGCGCCAGAATTCAGTGAGCCGGTAGCCGGTATAGCGGCCCATCAGGAAGGTTGCGGCCAGCACGACGAGCAGCAATTCCGGAAATACGAAAACCAGGTGTTCAAGATAGTCGTTGGACATGACCAGGTAGCTCGCCGCCGCGACGACCAGACTGCCGAGACCCTGCAACATGGCATCGCGGCCGCCGTGCTCTTCCCAGACGACCGACATGCGTTCGATCGTCATGGCCAGAATAACCATAGGGAACAGGGCAACCGACAGTCCGCGCTCTATCCCGATCTGATGGCTGGCCAAGCTCACCAGGAGCATCAGCAGGATGACCATGGTGAGCACTGCGCCCAAGCGGGGTACCAACAGCAACTTCATGCGTTCCAGCGCAACCCGCAATAGAAGTCCAAGGGCGATGAGCATGGTGAACAGGATCAGCCCCCAGACGAGTTGGGTCTCACGGAAGGCGAGCGCAATCAGCACCGGCATGAACGTGCCAAAGGTCTTGATGCCGACCAGATTGCGCAGGAGAACGACCAGAAACGCCCCCAGCGGAATCGTAAGCAGAATCGCATAGACATTCTGGACATGAATGGGCAGGGCCAGCGGTGAGAAATCCAGAACCCGTGATTCCCGCAGCAGCGCACTCTTGCGCGCCACGCTCATGACCTCGCGCAGGCCGCGCCGTGAACTGAAACTGATGTGCCCGTTGTCGCCGCCGGTGAGTGACAGCAACTGACGTTTGCCGATTGTCCATGCCAGGAAATCGGGCGGAAAACCGGATTCCCCCGTGCGCGGATTAAAGGCAAGCCAGCGCTGCTCATTATGCACTTCCAGCCAGGGCTCCAGATGACCGTTTTGCAGGCCGTCGCTCAAACGCAGGCCATAGATCACACGGGCCGGAATGCGCGCGCCGGCCAAAATGTAGACGAGTTGCTGGGTCCAGGCATCGGGCGAGGCCATCTCGTTACGAAACAGCTCCACCGTGGGGTCGGAGCCAGGCGCGTTCAGGCGAATGATCAGCTGGCGAGTGAAGCTGGCGATGTCGGCAGAGGTGGCGCGAACCTCGGACAGCAGCGTTTCCACAGCAGGCGCCATCTGCTCGGAATAGTCGGGCCTGGCCGGATATCTCGGCTGTTCCTGATGGTGCCGAACCGGATTGTCGGTGCGGCGCAGGGTCACGCGATAGTAAAGAGCCTGCGTGCCTTTTGCTGAACGAATGGACCACAAAGCCTGACGACCATCGCTATCGTCCTCAAGCGCCAGGCCGAATTTTCGTGAGATGTAGTTTTCATCAAGAATCTCGAAGCCGGCCGGCCATTGCGGAAGGGCAAATGCCACCTGCGCCGGTTTGCCCCTGGCGTGAAATTCGACACGGGCCTCGACCACCCACACTTGGGTTTGCTTGTCGGGTGTAAGAGGCAGGCCCAGTACGCTGACCTTGTAGGCGCAGAGGGCCAGGCCCGCCGCACACAGGACCGCGGCAATGATGTAGACCTGCAGGTTTTTCATGGTTGTCCTTTGGCCGAGGCATCGCAACCCGCCTTGGTCAAAAAGGTTTGGGCCGGGTCGATAAGCGTGGTGCCCGCCAGGAACTGCCGCCCCAGCAGGACTGAGTAAACAAACTTGCTGCGATCGGCCAGCGAAAACTCGGCGTTGCGAGGGCGGCCATTCAGGCAGAAATCCAGCGACACGACCAGGCGGCTGTCGTTGTCGTGTTCATGCTCCTTGACCGCAATTCGACGCACCAGCGGGCGCTCGGCCTTGATCCGCCGTGTCTTTCCCGGCGGCGTTTTCAGAACCAGTTCGAAACGCACCCATTTGGTGCCATCGCGCTTGAAGCGCGCGACATTTTCAGCATGAATTGAAGAGGTTCGGGCGCCCGTATCGAGCTTGGCCTTGGTGGTTTCACCCCACGGCAGCAGCGTCACGTTTTCGACCCAGCCGGCGACCACCGCGGCATGGCGCGTGCTCTCTGGATGGACCTCGGTCGCAGGCAATAGCAGCCCGAGCACAACTATGAATGCATAGGCGACGTGCATATTCAGCTCCCCTTCGTGCAACTATTGTAACCTAGTCGGAAGTTGAGGCTGGACTGAGCTTGTGTGGGTAAGTAATTCATTTTTTGAGATTTATAGTTGAAAAAATTGATTCGATTTGGAATGCTGACGGGCCTGCTTATGCAGGCCGTCCTGCTGCCTGTCAGCGCGCAGGGCGAGCTTTCGGCGACCAGTGGTCCGGAGCGCCAGCCCCTGGAGTTGCTGGGCAGCGAAGTCGCGCCAGGGACCGCCCGACGTCTGTCTTGGAAGGCCAGTTTCGGATTCGGAGAACTCGATGCACCGGCGCCGGTCCAGGTCGCGCATGGCGCCGGTGACGGGCCGGTTCTGTGTCTGACTGCGGCCATC
>JBFIIN010000178.1:0-7188 GCA_041601225.1 Oceanococcus sp. | reverse complement strand
GTGCGATGCACGGGCCCACTGCGATTCGGCCCATAGCCGGTGTTGCTGCTGCCGAGTTTTTCCGGATCGTCGTTGCAGAACTGGTAACGATCTATCCATTCATCGGCATCGGCGGCACGCTGATAGCGCACATAGCCATTGGCCGTATTGAAGCTGGAGCCCCCATCCTTGTGCGCCAGATAGACAAAGCGTGGCGTGGTCAGATCCAGCGGATCGACAAGCGCGATCTGTTGCACAGCTTTCCAATCAGCCGGGAAGCCCTGCCCGGGATATTGCACGCCGGCATCGACGGCCATGAACACGACTTCGTCATCGTTATCCAGGCCGGGTACCGGATCGGCTGTGGGCGGCGGATACTCGGCCTGGGGTCCATCACCGCCGGCATCCCAGGCCTCGGTATCCCAGACATAAGTCAGCTCCGGATCAGTGCCGGAATAAATACCGAAGTCGGAATCCGGATTGGCCAGGAAGTACGGCATGCGCTCGTCGACCTGGACCGGAATTTCCACCCAGGCATTGGCCTCCCAACGATAAGCGGCGATCTCATCCACGGGCACGCCCGGGATCGCGCTGCCGCCAGGCGGCGGATACAACAAGCTGCCATGGTGGGCGCTGCGTTCGCCAATCAGCGCACCATCGGGCCAGGGATTCGCGGTACCGGCCGCGGCCGGTACGGTCCAACCGGTCAGCTGCGCGCCCTGCACGACGACGGGCTCGACCTTACGCGCCCCGCGCAGTAATTGGCCCGGCCGATCATCCAGACCGATCACCCCGTACGCATCATCTACCCCGTCTTCCAGCAGGCCCTCGCCATCACTCCCCGCAATGTTCTCTTCGGCATTGCCAGCGGCATCGGGCACGCTGTCCTCATTGCCGAGTAGACGCTCGCGCAAGTCGGTCAGGAAGCGACCTAAGGACGCCAAAAATCCGCCCGAACCCGCCTCGATATCACCGCCAGCGCTATCGCGAATCGTGGCGTCATTGGCCGCGATCAGATCCGCGATAGCGCCCAGGATGCCGCCACCGCGCTGACCTTGCGGCGCATCAGCCGGAGGCTCGCTGGGCGGCGGCGCCGCGCCGTCCAGATACAGCGCGGAACTCAGCGCCAGCACGCCGAGGCGATTGCGGCACAGGGTCGTGCGGTCGCCCAGCAGATCGTCACACAGGCTGGCCCGCGCGACCGACTGATCCTGGGCCACCAGTTCGGCGCGCAGCCAGGGCGCGCTGGCCGCATTCAGCTGGCCGGGGTCGATCCGGAAGTCCTGCACGAAATCGGGTGTCAAGACCAGGAATTCATGCACCACCTGCCCGCCGCTCACCACAATGCGAATCAGGGAACCGGGTACGGCATGGCTGGCCTGCACGCGGAATTGCGCGCCCGGCGCCACGCTGTCGCCGATCATGGCCTCGAAATCACCATCACCATCGTTATCGGCCAGCAGTTGCAAGGTCGCTCCCAGCTGTCCGGGCGGCTGATGGGAAACCATGGTGCGGCCCTCGCGCAGACCTTCCAGCACACCGCGCTCGGACCGCTCGTTCACGAACACCCAGGTGGTCGGCTGACCGGCACCTTGAATCGGCACGGTGGCCAAGTAGTGATTATCAGAACCGCCGGTGGCCCCAACCCGAGCGCCGGCATCGAGCCAGCCTTCCCAGTAAGTCAGCGCATCATCCAGCGAATGACCTGAGGGCAGCGGTTGCTGCCAGGCTGGATGAATATTCCAGACCTCGATGGTATCGGGCGCGAGATCACCGGCATTGCTGCCGTCACGCGCCGGCGCCCAGTCGTAATTGTCGGGGAACTGGGTCGGCCCATTGTCGCCGCCCGGATGATTGACCTGGAATACGCCACCATCGGCGCGCAGTAGCGCAGCCGCCTGGGCGGCCTCACCGGCATCGTCATAAACCTGACGCGCACCCAGCATCTGACCGTGGCCTTCGCGCAGGGAATTTTCGTAGGCCGGGATGGGCAACACACCGAAACTGCCAAAGGCCGGATCGCTCACCGAGCGCACATCGTTGTGGTCGGTGATGGCCAGGAAGTCCAGGCCACGCCGCGCGCCCACCATGAAGTGCGTGCCCACGCTGTGGCCCACGGTGTACAGCTCATCGCCGGAAATCTGCGAATCGGCCTCGGTCACATCCGGGCCATAGGGCGCGTAAGAGTCATGCCCATAGCTGGTATGCAGATGCAGGTCACCGGCCACCCATTCGCCGCGGGCCGGATAGGCGCCCGCATCGCGCAACCAGACCGGGCTGGAGAAGGCCACCGCCCTACCGCCGCTGGAGGCGCGCAGGAACACCCAGCTTTCAGTGGCGCTCAGCGGCAGCTCCTGACTGATGGCCGCACAGTTGTCGCAGCTCGCCAGCACCGTCCAGCTGCCACTGGCCGCCGAACCGCTGAGCAGTTCCAGCCTTCCGCTGAAGGGCGCGCCGTTCTCGCTCAGGCTGACGCTCAGCGAGATGGCGCCATCGCCATTGGCATCATCGGGCCGTCCCAGCCGACTGCCCATGGGCGCACCTTCGGCGCTGAAATCCATGCGGATGCCATTGCGGCCCTTGGCCACGGCATACATGCGCCGCTGCTGCATGGCCGCGCGCAGCGCGCCCTCGGCGCGATCGCGGCTGATCAAGACCGTCTTGGGCAAGCTTTCGGCCGACGCCCAGTCGGTGCCATGGTGATCTTCGGCGCCGACCACGCCCAGGTGCCAGCCCTTGTTCAGGGCATAGGCCAGCCAGGAACCGCCTGGACCGGAACTGTCATATTCGCTGCCCTTACCGAACACCTCCAGGCCCACGGCGCGGTCATCAACCGCGGCCCGGTAGGCAAAATCATTGAAGGCGTAGGCCGGATCGCCGTTGGGTGCACTGGACTCAATCGTGTCCTCGCGACCCGGATGATTGAAGACGATCAGGCCGTCGGAACCCCCGCCCTGCTCCGGACGCAGGCTCAGCCAGGTATAGAAAGCTTCCATGGACAGGGCATAGCCGGGCTCGGCCTTGGCATTGATCTGGTTCTTCGAGAAGAACACATTGATATGACCAAAGCGATCCGAGGTCCACTCGAATCCGCGGAAGGCGGTATAGCCCTGGTCAGAAATCTCGCGGGCCTGGCGCTGGGTCGCGTTCCACTTGCGGAAGGAGTCGATGCGCGCGTCGTCATCGGCCAGCACGCATTCATAGGCATCCGCCGACAGACAATCGGTATTGGCGGTCAGCGGCAGATCGATATTGTCGGAATGCTCGGTGCCGCCCATGAAGTCCAGGCCGCGGGCCTTGCCCTGGGCGTAGTAATCCCGCGGTTGGGCACCCACCGCGCCATCGGAGTAACCGCTGTGGTTATGCAGGGCACCGATGTAGTGATTCAGGTCCGCCGGATCGCTGGCAAAGCGCTGCGGTAGTTCCGGCTGCGGCGACAGCGCCAGGGCCACATCGTCGATATTGCCAAAGACATTGCCGGTAGCATCCAGGAAATCGATGAACTCCGATTCCGGATCATCGCCGTCACTGCCGGCAGCCACGGCTGCGCGCAGGCTATTGTCCTCATCGATCACCAGCTGCGACAAATCCGAGGAAATGCCGTTGGCCAGAGTCTGCAAGGGTCCCACGCCCAGCGGCAGACAATTGACATTCTGACTGCTGGGGCAATCGGCCAGCGCGCCCGGATTGGGGCTCAGTATGGCGTTGAGCACCGCATCCAGATTTTGCAGGCTGTTGGCCAGACTGCCGGTGGCCCCGTCCGAAGGATCATCAAAACGGCCACTGCGCGTACAGGGCGCATTGCCGTCCAGCACCTGCTGCAACAAGGACGGACTGTCGGTCATGATGCCGTCTACGCCGAGTTCCAGCAGATCGACCATGGTCTGACAGTCGTTGATGGTCCAGACCTGCACGGCCAGGCCTTGCCGATGGGCATCCTCGACGAATTCGCGGTTGACCACCTGGATGCCGTTGAAGTCCACCGGCACCTGGAAGGCCTCATGGCCCAGGGTCACGCCCGGCGACGGGCCACGCCCCGTGCCCACCGACAAGGCCACCTGCGCCGTCGGCACCGAGGTGGACACCAGCGGCGCCTGCGCCTTGAAGGCTGCCGCGGCGCTGTCCAGGAAGGAGGCCACGATCAGATCATCGCTGCGCCCGAACTCGGCCAGGATGTCGGCCAGCTTGGCCTCGTAGCTGCCGGCGCTGTCCGGGTCGGGTTTGAGTTCGATATTGATGAGCGTATCGGGGAAACGCGCCAGCAGCTCGCGCAGGGTCGGTATGCGGAAATCGTTGGCCGTGTAGCCCGCCGGTGGCGCTGTGTCGCCGGTGGCCACGCCACGCCAGGGGAAGCTGGCGTCGGGATCGCCCGCGCAGCGGCTGCCGCCCACGGTGCCCGGTCCCGGCTGGAAGCAATAGCCGGCGTCCAGCGCCTTGAGCTGGGCCAGGGTCTGGGCACTCACGCTACCAGTCCCATTGGTGGTGCGATCCACGGTGTCATCGTGGATCACCACGAGTTCGCCATCGGCGGTTTCGTAGATATCCGCCTCGATCATGTCCGAGCCCACCCGCAGCGACTCGGCGTAGGCAAACAGGGTGTTCTCGGGGAATTCGTTCTCACCCCCACGATGGGAGATGTTCAGCACCCGGCGCGCCAGCCAGGGATTGCGGGTGGCCAGCACATCGGCCAGCGCCAGCACCGGCAGACAGGGCGTGTTCAGACCCGGATCCAGCGCGTCGCAAAGCGCGATGGCGGCGTCGAGATCGGCCAGCAACAAGGCCTGACAGAAGGCGGCCGCTTCGTCTTCGCCAAAGGCGCCGAAGAAAGCCTCGCCGGCCTGAGCACCACCAGCGGTGCAGCCCTCTACGGCCGGGGCAATCGCTGCAGCGAATTCCGCACAGTAGGCCGGGTCCGGAGCGGCTGACTGGCAATGGCCCAGGAGGCTGGCGCCGGTTTCGGGCCGGTCGGCCGCGGGTGGCGGAGGTGGTTCCACCCCGGCATCTGCCGTCGTGTTGCCCCACAGATCGCTGGCCCGCGCGGACACGATGCCCGCAGCCGCACTGGAGAACACCGCCAGCAAGTCGCCGCCGGCATAACGCAGCTCATCAACAACCGCATCGCTGTCCAGCACCTGACCTGCCGCATCGAGGAATTCCACAATGCCGGTGCGCACCGGCGCCCGCCGGTCGGCCTGCACATCGGCATCGATCAGGCGGTCGTTGCCCGGCCGCGGGGTGTAATTCAGGGTCACTTCGCAGCGCGCGCCACAGACCGGCTCGGAGATCTGCAGATCACGGCTGGGGCTGACCAGGAAGGCGCCCGAAGTTGCCGCATAGTCAACCACACTGCCCTGCTGCGCCTGGCCCGCGACCTGGAAGCGGTACAGCCCGGCTGGCCAGTCCTTGGGCGCCTCGAAGTGCAGGGTCCAGACATGGGCCGCCGTGCTGAGGCGATAGGACAGTTGCATTTCGAACAAATTGTTGAGCGGCTCACCATTGGCGCGGGTCGCGGCGATCCAGTCGCCGCCGGCGCTCTGGGTCTGCATCAAGACCGAAGGCAGATCGAGGACCGGATCGCCGCCCTCCCAGCTGAAGCTGGTACGCGCAAAGCGGCTCAAATCGCCCGGCTGCTGCACGATGCGACCGGGCCGCGCGGACGGCAGCACTGGGGGTTGCTGGGCCAGCGGATACAGCTGATCACGGTAAAAATAATCGACCCGGAATTCGTCCGGCGGCGGTGCAGTCTGATCACGCAGGGCCAGCAGCAGACCGCGATTGACCTCCAGCAAACGCCCGCCCTGCTTCCAGCCCCAGAAGGTCGTGGTGCCTTCGGTGCCCCCCAGATCCCAGTCGGCCTTCAGATCCGGCAGCAGGTAACCCACGTGATCCTGAGCATAGCCCCAGATAAAGGTGTCGTCGCGGGCATAGCCCAGCTCATCGGCGGCATCCAGCACGCGCAGGCCATATTCAGCCAGCGGCTCACCGGGCTGGGCCAGCAGGGTCAGATCACCGATGCGCGCTGCGGTCACGCGGGTATCGGTGGGCACGAAGGCGCCGTTTTCGCCCACGCCGTTGTCCATCAGGTCCAGCGGATCCGGCGGCGGCGCGACGATGCAGCGCAGCGGCGCCTGGTCGGGAATCTCCGCTCCATTGCACTGGGCCGCGCCCCAGGGATAGGTGTATTCGTCGTCGGCATAGCCCAGCCGCTCGCGGTCCAGGATGACCCGCTGCGACACCGCGCGGATGTCGGGCTGGACCTGGAAGCGATCGATCGCGTCATAGACCCGGCGCACCTGCGGTGCCAGCAGCTTGCCGAAGCGCTCGATGCGCTGCAGCTTGGGCGCGCCGTCGGCGCGCGGACTGACATCGCCACCGGTGTTTTGCACCAGCATAGCCAGCACCGGCGTGTCGAAACTCTGCTCGACCTCGCGCTCGGCTGCACCCAGCACGTCACCGGAGAAGAACAGGTTCTCGACATCAAAGGCGATGCCGTGGGCCGCGTAATTGATAATGACGGCCAGCGGATCGCCTTGCGCCGTATCCACCCGCAAAACGCCCAGACGCTTGCGCAAGTCATCCTGCTGCGCCACCCGGCCCGGTTCATAGGGGCTGCGCGAACGGCGGAAGGAATTCAGGTTCTTGGGCTGGCCACTGGGCAGCAGATAGCCTTCGCTGCCCACGCCATGACCGATGCGCGCCGGCTGCATGTTCTGCAGCGCGGCAATAATCGCCTCGCTGAACTGCGGCACCAGTCGCTCAAACAACTCAGGCTGGTACACATCCATGGCCAGCCAGAAATAACGGGTGGAATGATTGGCCAGGGCGCCGGGACCATCATGAGTGTGGGTCGCCGAGGCGATCAAGCCCTGGCGTATATCACAGCCCACCAGGCCGTTCGCAGCCATGTCGAAGCGCGCGTGCACGTCCTCGGCGAACGCATGCACGACTTCGTCCAGCATGCCGATGAAATCCGACTGGAGCAGCTCCACACAGTCATTGCCGTCGTACAAGGCGACGACCTTGTTGATCAGCGAATCGTAATAGCCCCGCGACGGCGGCGAGAAGGTCGCATAAGGTGAAGTAATTGCGCGCAACTCATCGGGCGGCGAAGCCAGCGGCAGGCCGTCATGATCCTGCGCGGTGGGCAGGAAGTCGCTGAACTCGTCGAAAAACACCGAGGGATCACCCTCTGCAAAGCCTTCCAGTCCC
>JBFIIN010000177.1:0-7241 GCA_041601225.1 Oceanococcus sp. | reverse complement strand
GGCCGCGGCCGTCCCGCTCGCGTTGCAACAACCGTTTGATCTCGGCGGCCACACCGATGGCGCCGCGCTCGGAGATCACGATGGTGTAATGGTTTACATCCGGCACCGTACGCAGCTCCACAGTGCTCACAGAGCGCGCCCAGCTGGCAAGCAGTTCGGGCGCATACAGGGGCTCGGCATTCATGACCCCACGCGGCGCCTGCAGAAAGCTCACAGGCAGACGCAAGCTCGCCAGCGCCCGTGGCACCAGCTCGCTTTTCAGCTGGGTTTCCACGTCGGCGATGATGGCCGCCTTGCGGGTCCGCGCACGCAGTTCGGGCGCCGTGCCGATCAAATCGTATCGGGCGTACTGCTCAACATAGGGCGACCACTCGCTGGCAAAGGCGGGATGCGCACGCCAGAAGGCCAGATAATCTTCAACCGACGAGAATGTCACGTCCAGCCGCGCCACAGCGGGTCCGGTGATCGCCTTGACCAGCTGCTCTGTCGTCAGTCCTTCGGGCATCTGATCAATGGAGGGCAGCCCTCCATCGATCAGCAGCAGGCCGCCGATCCGCTGCGGCGCTCGCGCTGCGGTCACCGCCGCCACGAAGCCACCCATGCTGTGACCGATCATCAGGTCGGCGGCAGCGAGTTGCAGATCGTCAAGCAGCGCCAGTATGTCCTCGGCATGCGCCGACATGCCCCACGGACCGCGAATGTCCCGACTGTGTCCACGGCCCCGATGATCCGGCGCGACCAACTGAAACTCATCGCCCAGCTGATCGGCCACTGACTGAAATTGCATATGTGAGGCCGTGAGACCGTGCGAAGCCAGTATCACGGGCCCACGACGTCCCCAGACCGCGTAACGCAACTCGCCGCCGGTTACCGCAAGCGCCCTCGTACGATACTGAACCATGCTGCCACGCCCTCCTGACCCCGAACGAATGTTCGGTCTTGACATTGTTAAATATTATAGGGAATTATTGCAATACCTAACGATTGTTCGTATCAATATGCCCATTCATGCAGTCTCGCCAGAGCGGCGGCTATCGGCCACCGGAATTCACCTCCTGCCGGAGATGAAGCCCAAGGGCACGCGCGGCAACATCCTGGAGGCGGCGCTGCGTCTGTTTGCCGAGCGGGGCTACGCCGGCGCCTCGATGCGGGATATTTCCAGCGCCTGCGGAATCAAGGCCGCGACGGTGTACTCACACTATCCGTCCAAGGGACACATTCTGGCCGAACTTTGCCGGCTGGGTCTGGCCGAACATGCGCGGCTGATTCGTGCCGCCCTGCTGGCGGCGGGCAGCGAGCCGCTGGACCAGATCACCGCCGTGGTCCGGGCCCATGTGGCCATGCACACGACGCACCCCATGCTCGCGGTCGTGTCCAATGGCGAACTTCATCATCTGCCCACCGGCCTCAGCCCGCACATTTTTGAGATGCGCGACCAGACCATTCAGTTGTTTTCCGAGATCATCCAGCGCGGCGTGGATCTCCAGGCCTTCGATGTCCCGGATGTCTGGCTGGCGACCGCGGCTATCGGCGGCATGGGCCTGCGAGTCGCGTTCTGGTTCGACCCCGATGGCGATGTCGACCCCGATTCGGTCGCCGACGCCTACGCCCAGTTCGCCCAGCGACTGCTGCAAGCCAAACCCCGCACGGAGATTCCATGAACCGCCTAGCCTGCCTTTTCGCGCTCAGCCTCTGGCTTGCCAGCCCGGGCGCGGCCCTGGCCCAGGACGCCGCCTGGGACGCCCTGCTGGACGACGCCGACACCGAAGCGACAGAAGCGCCGCCCGCGCCGGGCGCCGCGACCGCCTCGCCGGAGGTGATCAGCCTGCCCGCTGAGCCCTCACCCACAATCGCACCGGCCCGGCGCAAGATCGAGGAAATCGTCGTAACCGCCCAGAAACGCGAACAGGCAATCCAGGACGTGCCCATTTCGATGTCGGCTCTGACCGAAGAGTTTCTGATCGAACAGGGCGTCACCGATGTCGGCGAGGCCCTGCAACTCGTACCCAACGCGTCGGTGGATGCGGCCGGGTTCTTCGCCGCGCCACGCATTCGCGGCTTCACCTTCAATAACAACAACAAGTCCTTTGAGCCCCCGGTGGGCATGGCGCTGGACGGCGTTCCGCACACCCGCGTGCCCTACTTCCTGGCCGCCCTGTTCGATGTGCAGCGGATGGAGGTGCTGCGCGGCCCGCAGGGCACCAGCTTCGGCAAGAACACAACCGCCGGGCTGATTCATGTCATTTCAAAGGGTCCGACTGAGCAGGTCGAGGGCTATCTTTCAGCCGAAGTCGGCGAACTCAAGCGGCGCCATCTGGAGGCCGCCTATGGCGGGCCGCTCAGCGAGGAGCTGAATTTCCGCATCGCCGGCCTCTACGACACCAGAGACGGATTCGTTCGCAACACCACGGCAGCGGTCCTGGACACCGCACCAGAGCGGCTCAAGGGACGGGAGCGTACCGGTCTGCGCGCCAGCTTTGAATTCCCAGATCTGAACGGTTCGCGATTGCAATTCGCCTTCGAGGACTTTCAGCTGTTTGACGGTGGCGCCGCGCTGGAAACGATCATGTCAGGCCCCAATTTTCAGGAGGCGATCCGCCGCTACGATCCGGACGCCGATTTCACCCCCGGCAACTGGGTGACTTCGCAGGATCTGGACGACTTCCGCGACATCAGCATCCAGCGCCTGCGCGGCCTGTGGGAACGCGGCTTCGGCGGCTGGTCGGCCACCGCAATCGGCGCCCATGCGGTGCTGGAGCAGAACCTGTCGCTGGACACCGACTTCGGACCCGCTGAGGCCATCAATGGTTTTGGCAGCGACCGCTCGCCGATGAGCTATCTGGAGCTGCGCGCGGTCGCGCCCACCTACGACGGCCTGTTCGGAATTGGCGGCTGGGGCACCACCGACTCGTTGTTTGGCGTGACGGCCAGCCGTCGGGAAATCCTCGATTCGCACTTCCGCTTTGGCATCAACAATGGCCCCTTCTACGACCTGGTCACGGCGGCCAGTGAAGACGCGGGAAGTGAAGACCAGGACCTGGCCGCAGGCGGAATCATCGGCGCGGTGCCGTTCAATCCGGCCGACACCGACGCCAGCTACGATGAATTCGACCAGATCTTTGAACAGCATGCCGATGCCCTCTCGGTCTATGGCCATTTGCAATGGCAGTTTGTCGAAAGCTGGGGGCTGGAACTGGGTGGCCGCTACACGCGGGAAAAGAAATCCGCGCAATGGGATTCGGTGTTCACGACCCCGCCTCCCAACCCCACGCTGGTCGCGATCGGCGCCGAGGAGTTCAACGCCACGCGCCGACGCGCGGAAAGCAATTTCCAGCCGAAGATTTCCCTGAACTGGCGACCGACCGAAGCGCTGGCCGTGTTCCTGCATTGGGAAAAGGGCTTCAAGGGTGGCGGCTTCAACGCCTTTGCCTTCCGTGAGGGCACCGACCCGGTGCGCGACCAGGGTTTCGAGGATGACGACCTGGTCTTCGAAGATGAAGTCGCCACCAATTGGGGCCTGGACTTCAAGACCCGCTTTTTCGATGGCGCGGCGCAACTGAATGTGTCCCTGTTCCGGGAAGTCGCCAAAGATTTCCAGGTTCTGATCCGGGAGAATCCCAACGGCACGATTGGCCTGGGAACCTCACGAGTGGTCAATGCCGAAGAGGCCCTGGCCCAGGGCATTGAGGCCGACCTGCTGTGGCTGGCGACCGACTGGCTCAGCGTGGCCGCCAGCCTGGGTTTCCTGGACACCGAGTTCGTGAGTTTCAAGAACAACGAATGCCCGGCCGGCAGCAGCAACAGCAACCAGGACGGCGATGAAATCCCGCGCTGTGACGCCACCGGCAAGCAATTCCCGTTCGCACCCAAGCTGTCGGGCACGCTTTCGCTGCGGCTCAACCTGCCGTTTGCGGACTTGCCCCTGCTGGGCCGGATCAGCCGCGATCTGAGCTTCACCGCGGGCACGCTGATTGAATATGAATCCGATCAGCTACTGGATGTGGATCTGGAAGAGAAGAAGCGCCAGGGCGCCTATACCCGCTACAAGGCGGACATCGGGCTCAAACATGCCGCGGCCGGCTGGTCGCTGCGTGTACTTGGCGAAAATCTGAGCAACACCGTGACCCATGTGCGCTACGGCGACGTGTTTGAAAATGTGGTGGTCGGCAGTCAGCGCCAGCCACGCCTGTTCTACCTGCAATTCCGCCAGGATTTCTAACAGCCTCTGCAGCCCCCACCCAACCAGGTGCACGACCCATGCTCGATTCCACCATGATGACCCTGCCGCTGACCCTGGACCTGTTGCTGGAGCGGGCCAGCACCGTATTTGGGGATGTCGAGGTCGTCTCGCGGCTCCCCGACAAGTCGCTGCACAGCTATCGCAACGGCGATATGGCCCGGCGCGCCCGCAAACTCGCCCGCGCCCTGGCCAAAGCGGGAATCCAGCCCGGCGACCGCGTGGCCACGCTCATGTGGAACCACTACGCCCACCTGGAATGCTACTTTGGCATTCCGGCGGCGGGCGCGGTCCTGCACACCCTGAATCTGCGCCTGCATGCCGACGACATTGCCTATATCGCCAAGCATGCTGAAGACCGTTTCCTGATCGTCGACGATGTTCTGCTGCCGCTTCTGCAGGAATTTCGCGAGCGCGTCGATTTCGAGCGCGTGATCGTCTTCAACTACGGCGGGGAGGCGCACCAGGACGAGGATTACGAAGACTTCCTGGACAGCGCAGATGATTCGCTCGCGCTGCCCGAGATCCAGGAAAACTGGGCCTGCGGCATGTGCTACACCTCCGGCACCACGGGCCGCCCCAAGGGCGTGCTTTACGGCCAGAAATCCTCGGTCCTGCACGCGCTGGGATTCAGCCTGCCGGACGCGGGCAATCTGTCCGTCAACGACTGCTGCGTGCCGGTCGTGCCGATGTTTCACGCCATGGCCTGGGGCATGCCCTATGCCGCAGCCATGGTCGGTGCGCGCCTGGCTCTGCCGGGGCCACATCTGGACGCCGAGAGCCTGCTGGATCTGTTTGAGCGCACGGGGACCACGGTAACGGCAGGCGTTCCGACGATCTGGATGAGCATCCTCAACACCCTGGAGCAGGGGCAGCGGACCTACCGCCTGACCCCGGGTCTGCGCATGATCGTGGGCGGCTCCGCTACTCCGGTCTCGATGGTGCGCGGCTTTGAAAAGTTCCAGCTGAACATCATCGCCGCCTGGGGCATGACCGAGACTTCTCCGATCGGCAGCATCGCGCAACTGCGCCCGGAAATTGCGGCCAAAGGCGAGGAAGCCCGCCACTGGCACCGGGCCCAGGCCGGTCTGCCGGTCCCGCTGGTGGATGTCCGGGTCGTCAACGACGCGGGGGTGGCCCCCTGGGATGGCGAGACCACGGGCGAACTCCAGGTCCGCGGACCATGGATTACCGGCGCCTATTACCGGCGCCCCGATGCGGCGGACAGCTTCACCGAAGACGGCTGGTTCCGCACCGGCGACGTCGCAGCCCTCACCCCCGCCGGCTACATCCATATCGCCGACCGGACCAAGGATCTGATCAAATCCGGCGGCGAATGGATTTCCTCCGTGGAACTGGAGAACGAACTCATGGCCCATCCCGCCGTGGCCGAAGCGGCCGTGGTCGCCATCGCCCACCCCCGCTGGATGGAGCGCCCGCTGGCCCGTGTCGTCACCAAGACCGGCCAACAGGTCAGCGGCGAAGAGCTGGCCGCCCACCTGGCTTGCCGCTTTGCAAAATGGTGGCTGCCCGACGACTACGTGTTTATCGACGCAATCCCACGCACCTCGACCGGGAAATTCATGAAACTCAAACTCCGCGATCGGTTTTCCGACTGGCAATGGAGCCGGCCCGCGCCCGAACCGGCTGAAGACTCATGATGCAGCGACTGCGCTCGACCAGCCTGCTCGTCCTCCTCTGCTGCCAAGCCGCCTGGGCCGATCACCAAGCGGGGCACCAGGAGCCCCAGGGGCCGGCCCGGGTCACTTTCGCCAGCGACTTCCCGGCTCTGACCGACCACGAATGGGGCTTTGCCCTGGGTGGCTTTGGTGGCATCGAAGCCGGACTCAGACCGGAGCAGGTGCCGGTGATCTTCGTGCATGGCAACAATGTGGATCACGCGGACTGGTACCCGGTGCGCGACGCCTTTCGCGCGGCCGGCTGGTCCGATCAGGCGCTGTGGGCGCTCTCGTACAACGGCCTGGGCGGCAACAATGGCAGTGCGTTGTTTACCGCCAATCCGCAACGCGATGCCGAGCATGCGGAAGACGGCTGGGACGGCGTGTCACGGGTCACCGCCAATGATGTCAACGTGCCCGACCTGTACGCCTTCATCGAGGCCGTGCGCAGCTACACCGGCTCCGAGAAATTCTCGATCGTCAGCCATTCGCTGGGCGTGACGGTCGCGCGCAAGACCCTGCAGGTCTTCCCCGAGCTGCGCCGGGATCTGGTCGCCTTCGTGGCCATCGCCGGCGCCAATCACGGCACCAGCTTTTGCCCGCCAGGCTCTGAAGGCCAGGTGCACAGCTGCGACGAGATCGCTGCGGAGACACCCTGGCTGGACGCGCTGAACGGCGCCGATGGCGCGGACGAGACCTATCCCCCTGGACGATGGCTGAGCATCTACGACGGCGGCGGCGCGGCCGATCCCGCCTATGCCGGTCACTACGCACAGTCACCGCGGCTGCTGGGCGCGGACAATCGACAGTTTCCCGGCACTTATCACAATGACCTGCGACTGGATCCGGCGATCGTCGCAGAGTACCGGAGCTTCCTCGAGCAGGCCGAAGCTGCCATCACCACGCGCACGGAAACCGCAGGTGGCGGCGCGACCACCTGGGAATTGATGGTGCTGGCGCTGGCCGCATGCCGCGCGCGCCGGCCTAATGCCGCGCGTCGGGAGGCATCCAGGCCCTGAGCTCCTGCTGACCGACCGCGCCGCGCAAGCCAAACCAGCGGCGAGCCTGCGCGTCCCAGCGCGCGCCCAGGCGTTTGGCGCGCTCCCGTGCGGCATAGGGCACACGCAACCAGACAATGCTGGGCCGCCGAAAGGCCGACCACAAACCCTGCCATCGAATCCCTGACCGAGGAGCTGTGGCATATCCCGCATGCGGCTGTTGACCGCAGAACTGGTATGACGCACCTGGACGCTGGTGGAGTTCCTAACCGACTGCCTGCGCTTGATGGTCAGCAGCAAGATCAATCCCCACGAACTCGAGCCTTT
>JBFIIN010000176.1:0-7246 GCA_041601225.1 Oceanococcus sp. | reverse complement strand
GGTAAGGGGGCGTGCGCGTCGAATCCGTGAAACCCACCACTCACCATGCCTAACTGGTCAAAAAATAACCAGCAGAAAGGCTGGCGCCCATGTCGGAGCCGGAGACGCGGGCTCGTGACGGATTCAGGCTAGCAGTCTGTCGGACTTGTCCGATCGTCGCGAGATTTTCGCTCCGTGCGACGATTTCTGGGCGATTCTGAGGAAAATAGTCGAACTATTTGACGATGGAGCGCCTAGCAAGCGGCCAGGTAGAGGACATCGCAGTAGATCATGGTAAGTCCGACAGACTGCTAGCAGAGCGGGCCGGCGGGCGGAGGCCCAGCCCGAGCGACCGGGCTTCTTCCGGCGCTGACGCCACGCCGCTTCGCGGCGCCCATCTTTGCGCCCCGCATGGGACATATGAGATTTAGGCGTTCAATCCCGGACCTGGCTTCCGGGTCTCGGTCAGGGATTGAGCAGCAGCCGCGCCGCAGTTTCGGGCAAACCAATGACAAATTGGTCCGCGCTGCGGACCGCCTGACCCTGGGCGATGGTCGCGTCGGCGCCGTCCAGCACCTGCCAGTCCAGCGTGGCGCCGTCAACGCCGCGAATTCCAAGCTCAAGGTCGGCGTCCAGTGCCAGGCTGAACTCTGCGCTCTCGCTGACCAGATCCAGCGCCATGCGATCCACATCCACGCTCAAAGCCACGACGTTGCGGGTGACCAGACTCGCGGCATTGGCGACATTCACCGCCGGGCCAAAGGCCGGAACAGTCGCCGAATATGCCGCCAGAGAGCGCCCGCTCGGCCCTGCCGTGTCCACCAGTTCCCCGCTGACTACCTGCGCCGCCGCGGGATCCAGGGCTGCGTGCGGTATTGCAAAACTCTCGGCGCGAACCGACATCGCCTGGGCCGGGTCCGCCGCAACCATATGCGAGACCCAGTATGCGCCGTCATGAAGCAGACCCAGACTTTCGTCAAAATCGCCACCCGCACGGGTAAACACGACGGTGGCCGGATCCGGATTGCGCACGCTGCGACCATAGAGATCGAAAATCTCATCCAGCGCGTCGTGAATCGACGAATTTTCATGGGTCTTCATCAGATAAATCAAGAGCTGCGCGTCGTAACCCAGCGCGGACAAATCGTCGTAGCGGCTTTGCGCACTCGGGCCATTGTCGATGGGATCCTCCAGCCCCGCGATCTGCATGCTTGGCAGATGCATGAAGTTTTCCGGCTGGGCGGAAGCTTCCTGAATCTGCGCCGAAACCACTCCAGCGAATAGATCCGGGTTGCGCCGCGCAACCTTCATCACGCCTCCCCCTCCATGCGAATGGCCCACCAGGTAAATGCGATTCGGGTCCACCCGGTAGCGCGCACTCATGTGGGCGATCACTTCCAGGGGATCCAGTTCACCCCGACCTTCAAAGCCTATGTCCCCCCGCCCGAGCAAAGACGCGAACAGATAGCCACGCGCTTCAAGCTGGTCTTCCAGGCCCAGAGTCAGGCCAAAGGGCTCCCAGATGTAGTTGTTCAGCCCGTGGAAATAAAGCAGCAAGGGCCAGTCATGACTGCTGTCCGGATAGGCCTCGGGAATATAGGCAAAATAGGGTTGTGCCCAGCCAGTGTATTCATAGCTCACCGCCGGATCACGCGGGCGGATGTTCAGCGGCAGCGGCGAGGCCGGTATGGGGGGCGTGGTAATGGCACCGCGGGCAATGCCATCACCGAAGTCGTAGGCCGACTCATAGGTGTGGGCAACACGGCCCGTGATCGCCGGCGCGGCCACGCTGTCACCGGCGAGCAAGCGTGCCGGGTCAACTTCGATGTGAGCCGCGCTCACATCGCCGGACCGCAACATTTCGGCCTGCACATGATCGTCATGCCACAACGGGTCATGTGGGGTGAACATCAGGTCCCAGACATTCGATCCCGGCGCGCTGCCATGATCGGTGCCTGGCGAACTGGCGGTCGGCGAGCCCACGGGCACCGTCCAGTACTGCGTCGGATCGGCGGGATCGGCCAGACCCGAACCGACTGCCAGCCGCCAGGGTCCTGCCGGCAGGGAGCCCCGCGGAATACGTAATTCGAAGGCATGATCGGTGCTGCGAAAGGCACCGCCTAGTTGTGTGAGCGGGATGGATACGTCTGTCCCGGCAGCTGCCAGCTCCGCGCCGCTGCCATGCACGGTCAGCGCCCAGCTGTAGGCGCTCGCGACCCCGGCATTCCGCGGCCAGTCCGCCACAACGGGCGTCGCGTCCGCACTGGTGAAGGTGATCGTCGCGATCTGGGCATCGGGCCCGGGGAAAGACACAAAGCGCAGCTGTACGAACAGATCAGCCTGTTCCACGACCAGACGCAGAAAGGCCAGATCAGCCGTGAAATCCGGCCAGCGCGTGGTGTCGGTCGGCAGCAAATAGTCCCCGTTATGCGCGGCCCTGTCGGTGCCAAATGCACCCCAGGTGCTGTGCCTATACACGTCGTCGGTTTCGATTGGAGCCGGCTGCGGCTCCGGCGGCACGCCGCCCGGCGCGTAGTATTGCTCATGTTGCAGCCCGTCGGCGTTCGCGCCGCGCGCGAAATGAATCTCGTCGGTTCCGACGAACTCCCCGGCCACGATCACGCCCTGGTTCGCGCGTCCGGACGGGGCTGCCTGAAAAGCCGGCCAGCCGTCGTCCGGCGCTCCTGGCACGGCGCCCGGATCCGTTTCACCCCCGACCAGCGGTTTCGAGTTTCCGCAGCCCATGAGTAACAGGAGGCCAGCGCAACAGGCGCTAAGTGGAAATGTTTTCATGGCAAGGACCTATCGACAAATTCAGCGGTGCAGAATGCGCTTATTATGGGAAACGGGGACGGGCTACCGGGAAACGGGGACGGGCTACCGTGTCCCCAATTTTCCGAATTCCAATTTTCCGCAATATTCAGGGACATGGTAGCCCGTCCCTGCAAATTCCGTCCCTGCAAATTGTCCGTCGCTGCGCATTCAGTCCATGATCCGCCGCCACTGCGCCAGGTCTTTGACCTGCAGGTAGGGGTTGCCCTGCTTGATTTCGCCCAGCGTCGCGCTGGGCTCTGATCCGTAGTTGTGCCCGGGTAGAAGCACCGTCGCGTCCGGCAAGCCCCTGAGCTTGCTCAGGCTGTGATACATCTGTTCAGGGTCGCTGCCGGGCAGATCCACCCGGCCACAGCCGTTGAGGAACAGGGTGTCGCCGGACACCAAAGTGTCGCGTATGCGAAAACACTGCGACCCGGGTGTATGGCCGGGCGTGTGCAGAAATTCAACATCCACCGGACCGACATTCAGGCGATCGCCGGAATCCACGCTCACGATATCGCCCGCCTCGATTCCAGTGACCTGTCGCACCCCGTCGACCTCGTGCCGGTTGGCGTAGACCCGGACCGGACGCTGCGCCATCAGCTCAGCCAATCCTGCAATGTGATGCCCCGAAAAATCTCCGCCGACGTGATCCTGGTGATAGTGCGTAACCAGCACGGAAGTCAGGCGGTAGTCGCGTTCGTCCAGATGCGCGAGCAATCCGTCGATGTCCCAAGCCGGGTCGACCAGGGCGACTTCACGTGTGGTAAGCGACCCGACCACGTAGACAAAGTTCTCCATCGGGCCGAGCTGCAACTGTTCAACAATCAATTCGGATTCAGGCATGGCTTATCTCAGCAGTTCAGCAAGTTCGGAAACATGGGGATCGTCGATACCCAGGCCATCCAGCTTTTGCGCCAGGCGCAGCACGTATTCGTCGTTGGGTCCCGACGGTCCGGTTGATCGGGCCACCTGCTGCGCGATGCTTGCCAGCGGCGCCGGGCCCAGGTAGTTCGGATTGTCCGGCGCGGCGATCCAGGTGATCGCCGGCTGACGCCGGCCTTCTACCTCAACCGGCAGCTCAACCCGTGTGTAGCCGCCCGACTCACGATGATCCAGGCGTGCGAGCAGTGCGTCGCAGTCAGTCGTTTCATAGACCATGCCCCAGCAGTGGGCATCAGCCTCCGGCACCAGAGTCACCACCCGGCCCGGTGCTCCGGGCACGCCGCGATGATCCGTCGAGCCCTGCCAGAAGCGCCTTGCCCAACCCTCGGCGCGCGCCAGCTGGCGCTGTTTGAAGTCGAAATCAGGCCGAAAGATCAGCGAGCCGTAAGCAAAGATCCACATGGGCGGGACTATTTCACAGGGTCACCGACGGCGTCCATGTAGGTGGTCGCCGCTATCGAGATTACGCCCATGTGGCATTAGCCACATACAAGCGGCCTGCAGGTTGAAACACTCCCCATCGACCCCGGTACTTTCGAGGCCGACCAGGTGGCGTATTAACGAAAATACTCCATAGCCCGATCCCTTTCGCGACCGCGACGGCGCTGGCCATCGCGGTCCTGACACCGCCAGGCTCGGCGACGGCAAGCCAAGACAGCGCGAGCACTTCGGCAGATGAGGAAACGGGGACGGGCTACCGTGTCCCCAATTTTCCGCAATTTTCAGGGACATGGTAGCCCGTCCCTGCAAACAGACAGAATCGCAGGCGCCGGCCCGCCACCCGAGCCTGCGGGGCGGTATCCTTGCGCCGGCATCCCGTGCAAGGAAGGTGATGAACGATCCGGAACGCCGGCCACCCGGCCGCGTCTGGCGATTCGCCGACATCGAGTTCGACGAACGCAGCCTGGAGCTGCGCCGTGACGCAGCGGTGCTTCCGCTCGAGCGCAAGTCCAAGGCTGTGCTGCTGCATCTGCTGCACCACGCCGGCGAGGTGGTCACCAGGGACGAGCTGATCGAAGCCGTCTGGCCTGGCCGTGTGCTGGCCGATTCGACGATCACCAAGACGCTGAGCCGGCTGCGCGCCGCGCTGAACGACGAGGATCAGCGGCTGATCAAGACCGAGCACGGTTTCGGCTACCGTCTGATCGCCGAGGTCAAGGTGGAAGTCTCCGCGGGTGTCGCGCCCCCGGCGCTGGACCTGTCCCCCGGCGACCGCCCCCCGCTGCGGCCGAACTGGACCCTAGTCGAGCGCCTGGGGGCGGGCGGCCACGGCGAGGCCTGGCGGGTGCGCCACGACAAGACCGGCGAGGAGCGCGTGTTCAAGTTCGCGTTGGACGCCGACGCGCTGGTCTCACTGCGTCGCGAGATCACCCTGTCGCGCCTGCTGCGCGAGAGCCTGGGTCCGCGCCCGGACTTCGTCGAGATCGTCGACTGGAACCTAGAGCAGCCGCCCTTCTATTTCGAGTGCCCCTTCGTCGCCGGCGGCAACCTGGGGCAATGGCTGGCCGCCCATGGCGGCATCGGGAGTCTGTCCCGTTCGCACAGGCTGGAGATCGTGGCGCGCATCGCCGACAGCCTCGCCGCCGCGCACTCGGTGGGGGTTCTGCACAAGGATCTCAAGCCGGGCAATGTACTGGTCGAAGCCGGGCGGCAGGACGGCGACGCCCTGCCGGCGATCAAGCTGGCCGATTTCGGCAGCGGCGGGGTGATGGATCTGGCGCGCCTGGAGGATCTGGGCATCACCCGTCTGGGCTTCACCCGCACCGTGGCGATCGGCGACAGCACCTCGGCCACGCCCCTGTACCTGGCGCCGGAACTCCAGGTGGGCCAGCCGGCCACGGTCAAGGCCGACATCTACGCGCTCGGCGTGATTCTCTACCAGCTCGTCGTTGGCGACCCCCAACGTCCGCTCGCGCCCGGCTGGGAGGCTGACGTTGACGACGAACTGCTGCGCGAGGACATCGCCGCGGCGGTCGACGGCCACCCGGAACGGCGGCTGGGGGATGCGGCGGCCCTGGCGGCCCGGCTGCGCGGGCTCGACGCCCGCCGGGCCGAACGCGAGGCCCAGCGCGATGCGCGACTGCGCGCGGCGCGGGCCCGGCGCCTGCGCCGGGAACTCGCGCGCATGCGCAGCGCGGTCGCCGCGCTGGTGGTGCTGGCGATCCTGGCCACCCTGGCCGGCGGCCTCGCCTGGCGCAGCCGCGACCAGGCGCTCGCCGCCCGGGCCGCGGCCGAGCTGGCGCGAGACGAGGCCCTGGCCCAGCGGCGCGCGGCCGAGCGATCGGCGCGCAGCACCGAGGCGGTCAGTCGCTTCATGACCGAAGAGCTGCTCGGCGGGCTGCAGCTGCGTGACGAGCCCTCGGTGATCGACTTCGCCGCCCTGCTCGACGCCGCTTCCGAGCGCGTGGATCCGACGCTGGCCGATTTTCCCGCCGCGGCGGCCGAGGTTCATTTCGTGATGGGGCGCCGTTTTGTCCGCCGATTCGACCGCCAGCGCTTTCATCTGCAGCGTGCCGCGGACCTCTACGAGCAGCTGCAGGGTCCGGACGGTGACGACACCCTGCTCGTGCGCATGCATCTGGCCGATGCGATCGAGCACAGCGGTGCGCCGCGCCTGGCGGTTTCCAATTGGGAGGCGGTGCTCGCGGGCCTGCGACGCCGCTTCGGTGAGCGCAGCCTGCTGACCCTGGAAGCCCGCGCGCAGCTGGCCTTCTCGCGCCTGTGGGTGGGTGATTTCCGCGCCACGATTCGCGAACTCGAACAGGTGCGCGCGGCGATGCCGGACGCGCGGCCGCTGCGGCCGGAGGAACTTGCCCTGCGTACCCGCAGCGGGCGAACCCGCGCGCCGGACGAGGTGCGCGGCAGTCTGGTGTCGCTGACCGATCTGATGCTTGGCAACAGCCTGCGACTCGCGCTCTCCGATCTGGAGCGCGCCGAGCAACTGGGCTGGCTGGCCCTGCAGGGTTTTCAGGGGCTGGAGGACAAGGACACCGCCCGCGTCGCCATTGCGCACCAGACCCAGGCCGAGTTGCTGGGTCTGCGCGGCCGTCATCAACGTGCCGGCGAACTGCTGGATCGCGCCGAGGCGATCGTGATCAACCGGTTTGGCGCGCAGGGTGAGTTTCACGACTTTGCGCAAGAGTGGCGGGCGCTGGTCGATCTCTGGCGGCGAGACCACGAGCCCGCACTGCCGGTGCTGCAGCGGCGGCTCGATCGCTGTCGGGGCTTTGACAACTGTTCGGCCCGCTTTACCCCGAACACCCGCGAGTTTCTGGCCAGAGCCTACCTGGATGCCGGTCGTCTCGACGAGGCCGCCCGGGAATTCAGCGTGGCGCTTGAGCAACGAGCCTCGCTGCTGGAGGCCAGCAATCCTTGGACGCTGCCCCCACGTGCGGGTCTGGCCGAGGTCCGGCTCGCTCAGGGCGACCCGGATGCGGCGGCTGCGCTGCTGCAGCCTGTGGATGCGGAGATGCTCGAACATTTCCCGGCCGACAGCCTGCATCGCGCC
>JBFIIN010000175.1:0-7252 GCA_041601225.1 Oceanococcus sp. | reverse complement strand
GCCCGAGCCTGACGCGCGGCGAGATCGGTCGCCGCGTCGTAGCCGGCCTGGTGCTGCATGAACTGTCGGCACACAAGTTCGGTCAGCACCGCCGCGCCGGCCAGTTCGGGGGTCCGGTATAGCGGCAGAGGTACGCCAAGCAGTTCGGTTTGCCTGTCCTGGTCGTCCGTCTGGGCTGAGTCACGGCCGGCTTCCAGTACCAGATGAACTGGACTTGCCGCACACCATGCGGATTCACCAAAACTACGCACAACATTGACTACCCCGACACCGCGCACCGCCAGGAAGCCGGCCATGTCCGCGTCGCCGTGCGCCATGACCTGTCCAGATTCCAGCGTCAGGTTCACGGCGTCATCGGCGATCAGGCAATGGCCGCGGGCCAGCAATTCCATCGCCAGGCGGCTCTTGCCACAGCCGCTGGGTCCGCGCAGCAGCACCCCGACGCCAAGAATCTTCGCGGCCACAGCGTGAACGCCGATCATGGCTTCTGTCGACGCCGTGGACTTGGCGCAATTATTCCGGCTGAGCCTCATAGCTGGTCAGCAGGCGATGTAATTCGACGGGGTCCTCAGCGTTGCGCAATGCGGCGAGGTGTTGCTCGTCCTGAAACATCTGGGCGATTCTGGCCAGCATTTCCAGATGCTGACTGTTGGCGTCCTTGGGCACCAGGAGGCCGAACAGCAGGTCGACGCGGCCGCCGTCAGGCGCGTCATAATCCACGCCCTGATCCAGACGGATAAAGGCGCCGACCGCTTCATCGATGCCGGTCTGGCGGCCATGCGGAATGGCCACGCCATCCCCCAGGCCGGTGCTTCCCAGCTTTTCGCGGCTGATCAGGCTTGTGAATACCTCGGCTTCGGACACATAACGGGCGGACTGCGCGAGCTGTCGACTGATTTCCTCCAGCGCGCGTTTTTTGCTCTTGAGGTCAGTGCGATAGGCGACCGCGTCAACGGCGAGGTGATCAGCAAGGTTCATGCTCTATGTCCTGGAAGCTCTGATTGAATAGGGGCGCAAACGGCGCATCGGGAAAAATCGTTGAGTGGAGGAACATCGGGTGGGACATTGCCAGCCGTTACCCGATTATTGACGACATCGCAGCGGTTTGCATCTGGCGTTCCGTGGTCGAGATTCGGTTCGATCTTCCCTCAGGGTATTGCGAAGTATGAGCGTAGCCGTCCGGAAACGAAGAACGGCGGACGCTCGCACGTCCGCCGTGTGATCTACGCCGGACTATTGCAGCAGTTCGCTGGCGGCTTTCAGTCCTTCTCGCGCATGGTGATCCATGTGCTTGTCTTTGTGCTTCTGGGTCAGCCGGTCAAGCTTGTCGACCAGCAGGTCGATGGCGGCATACATGTTTTCCGCCGTCGCCTCCGCGTGGAGGTTGGCACCACGGGTGTGGAGGGTCGCTTCGGCTTTGTGGCGCTGCTTTTCAACCGTGAGAATGACATTCGCATCAATGAGCTTGTCGAAATGTCGCTCTACGCGCTGCAGCTTCGTCGTTACGCAGTCGCGAAGCGGATCAGTGAGATCAACGTGATGGCCCGTGATGTTTAAATTCATATTGTGCTCCTCTGGAGAGGTTTGGCTCCGCGCGAGTCCGGTCCAAATCCGGCCCGTGCGGCATCTATGCCATGCGCCGTCGCTCGTGCGAGGGAGAAATGCCCAAACCTTCACGGTACTTTGCCACCGTGCGGCGAGCGACGCGTATGCCATCTTCCAATAACAATTGGGTCAAACGGCTGTCACTCAAGGGGCGGGCGGGATCTTCTCCACCGACCAGCCTGCGGATCATGGCTTGAATCGCGGTCGCTGAGCAGCTACCTCCTTCCGTTGTCCGAACGGAACTGGAAAAGAAAAACTTGAGTTCGTAGAGGCCGCGTGGCGTGTGCATGTACTTGTTTGCGGTGGCTCGGGATACCGTGGATTCGTGAATCCCAAGCCGCTCCGCAATGTCCCGCAGCACCAGCGGCTTCATCGCCTCGTCCCCATATTCCAGGAAAGCCCGCTGTTGTTCAACTATGGACTCGGCGACCCGCAGCATCGTGTCATTGCGGCTGTTCAGGCTGTTCAGGAAATACCGGGCTTCCTGCAGGTGTAGGCGCATCGTTTGCTGATCAGGGCTGTTGTCAGCACGTTTGATCAGTTGTTGATAGCGCTGGTTTATGCGCAATTTGGGCGCGATATCGGGATTTAGGCTGGCCTTCCACCGGCCGCCCACGCGCGCCACGAACACGTCGGGGACGACATATTCGCTGCGGTGATCCTGAAATGGCATGCCGGGTACCGGCTGAAGGCTCTGAATCAGGCCGAGGGCGGCTCTGAGATCCTGAGTGCCGAGGGCCAGGCGCCGGGCCAGCCGTTCGGGCGTCATGTCCGCCAGGGCTTCCAGGTGATCGTCAACCAGCCGCTGGGCCAGCGAAAGATGTGCGGTGTCGGCCGGCAACTGAGCCAGCTGGATGCGCAGACATTCGGCCAGATCACGGGCCGCGACTCCCGGCGGATCGAACTCCTGAACGGTTGTTAGCAGCGCATCGATTTCGGCCATGCCCAGATCCGCGGCGGAGCTGGCGTTATGCGCTATATCGTCCCAATCACGCAGATATCCGCGGTCATCAATCGCATCAATGATATAGCTGATAGCCTCCGCCTGGTTGGACGTCAGGGGCAGCAGTCGGGCCTGATCCTGCAGGTGATCCTGCAGGCTGATCTGGTCGTGAAGACTGGCCTGCCGGAACTCATAAAGGGCCTCTTCCGCCTGGAGATCGCTGCCGCCAGAGCCCGCGTAGATGTCGTCCCATTCAAAATCCATGTCGGGTTCGGCGGGGATATCTTCCTTCGCGGCATCCGCCACCGGCATCTCGCCCTCGGTGGTCGACTCCGCCGTTGCGGTTACGGGGATGTCATCCTCATCGCTGCGTTCCAGCATGAGGTTGGAGTCCAGGGCGTCCTGAATCTCCTGCTGCAGATCCAGACTGGACAACTGCAGCAGTCGGATGGCCTGCTGCAGCGCGGGCGTCATGGTCAGCGACTGGCCCAGCTTGAGGCCGAGGGCTGTCTTCATCGTGAATTCGAGGGTCGATGGAGGGACACGGTTGGGATTCTACCCACGCCTGGACCAGACTTGGCAAGAATATTGTTTATGAATCGACGTTGGTCGCTTGCGTGAAGCCCAGTTGCCGCCAGCCTTCGTACAGGACTACGGCGACGGTGTTGGAGAGATTGAGGCTGCGGCTGGGAGCGGTCATGGGCAGGCGCAATTGCTGTGCAGCTGGCAGGTCATCCAGCACGGATTGCGGAAGGCCCCTGGTTTCGGGGCCAAACAGCAGGATGTCACCCATCTGATAGTCCACTTCGCTGTAAGTCGATCGGCCGCGGGTGCTCAATGCCAGCAGTCGTTTGCCAGACAGGCTGGCGCGCAAGGCCGCCAGCGAATCATGCTCCTGCACATCAATCCATTGCCTGTAATCCAGTCCGGCGCGGCGCAAGCGCTTTTCATCCAGTACAAAACCGAGCGGGCGAATCAAATGCAGGCGCGCTCCGGTATTGGCGCACAGGCGCATGATATTGCCAGTGTTAGGCGGAATTTCTGGTTCCAGCAGCGCTACGTTGAAAATGGGTTCAGTCATCCTTGGCCAGGCCTTCACAGCGCCAACAATGGCTGAACTGTGCCGCATGTTGCTCGCCGCATTCGCACCGCCAGACGGGGCCATGGGTCGGGGCTGGTTGCTCGAAGGTGGCCACCAGTTCACGAGCCTGATCGAACTGGAACTCTTCCAGCAGCATCACCCGCGGATAAATATCCACCGGCAGTTCACCGATCCCGCCCCAGGCCAGATCGCCGAAAACTACAGTCTCGATCCCATGGCCGGCAAGCAAGGCTTGCACGATCGCGGCCTGCACCGGATTGGCTGCGCGATAGACTTCCTTCATGCGCGCAGCAGTTCCTGCCAGGGCTGCCCCAGGAGTTGATGCGTTTTGCCGTAAGCCTTTGCAAAGGCCAGGGGGCCCAGGTGCAACCGGTCAGGCCCGCAGCGCGGCAATCCATCCAGAGTCAGCGTGGTCAGGCCCGGGCGGCGGGGAATGCGGGTCTGAGCGCCCCGCCGGCGACGCCAGGGGGAGCGCGAACCCAGGTGGTGGTAAAGGACGCGCGCGTCCAAAGCCAGACCCGCCAGGCCTGGCCGGTCAGCGATGCCACCGTCCAGCAGGGGGCGCCCGCGCTGCCATACCGGCTGGAACAGGAAGGGCAGGCAGCATGAGGCCTGGATGGCGGTGGCCAGGTCGCCCTCTCCCAGCACGCGGGTGCGGCGACTCAGAATGTCGAAGACCGAGCAGGCAAAGGGGATCGGGCAGGCCTCGATGGTGGCGCAGGGCAGGTGGGCACTGATCAGAGCGCGAAACTTCTGCCCGCGCAATAGGCCCAGGCCTATGCCGGGGTCCCAGAAATCCGCCTTGCCGATCCCGCGCAGGACGCGCCAGGCTGCATCGGGACTCAGGCCTGCGGCCCAGAATCCGCCGACCAGAGCGCCAGCACTTGAGCCCGCGATGCGCTGTGGGACCAGGCCATGCTCGGACAGGGCCATCACCACGCCGCAGTGGGCGAAAAAGCCGAAATAGCCGGAGGACAGGGCCAGTGAAAACGGCGCCTCGCGCAGCCAGCCAGCCAGGGTTGCGTCGTTCACCTGAGCGCAAGCAGCAGCGGCAGGGCGAGCGCCGCAGCGGCGGCGTGTAGCCACAGAGCGCGCGCCGGGAACTGCTGCCGGCGTTCCCGGATCAGAAACATCACCATCCCGGTAGCGATGGTGGCGGCAAGACCCGCCAGGGCCCAGGCGTAGGCCGCATTCTTGCCGCCAGGGGCGATCAACAGGAAAAGCAAAGCCGCTGAGCCGGCCAGTCCGTGAAGCGCTGTGGCGCCCGCGCTGCCCGCTTGAGCTGCCCGCCAGCTGCGCAGCAGCAGCAGGCCCGTCAGCACCGCGGCGGTGCAGGCCAGCAAACTGGCGCTGACCATCAGTCCAGGTCGCCCGCGTCCAGCACGGTGATGGAACCCAGTGCAAGGCGCCGAATGCCGGCCTCGATCCGGCGCAAGTCGCCGATGATGACCCAGGTGAGCTGTTCAGGCTGCATCAGGGTCCGGGCGCTGTTCACCAGAGACTGGCCCGTCAGGCCGTTGACCTGCTGCACGAAGTTGGCGAAATGATCTTCAGGCAGCTCGTGGCTGAGCAGAAATTCCAGACTGCTGGCCACCTGCGAAGTCGTTTCGTTGCGGCCCGGAAGGGTGAGGGTCAGGTTCTTGCGCACGCCGTCCAGCTCCGCGCCCGACGGTGCCTGGCCGCCGCGCAGCTTGTCCATCTCGCGCAGAATTTCGGTCATGGAGTCTGCCGTGCGGTCGCGTTCGACCCGGGCATAGACCAGAAATGGTTGCTGGGCCCGGGTTCTTATGACGGTACTGCGTGCGCCATAGGTCCAATGCTTGTCCTCCCGCAGATTCAGATTGAGGCGCGACGTGAACATGCCGCCGAATAGACTGTTGGCCGCGGTCATTCCGACATATTCGGGATGGTCCAAGGGCGCGCTGAGTTGACCAGCGATGACCACGGACTGCTCGGCATCGGGACGGTCAACCAGAAAGACCCGCGGGCCTGACACTGGGCCGACTTGCGGCAGGTTTTTCTGAGGCCGCTCGTCACTGGCCTGCCAGTCGCCAAAGCGGGCCTCAATCAGGGGCTGCAACTGGGCCATATCGATGTCCCCGACCACGAGCAGGGTGCTGTTGTCCGGTCGCAGCCAGCGCTGGTGGTAGGCGCTGATATCCGCGCGGCTGATCACCGCCACGGACGCTTCAGTGCCCGAGCCGGTCAGCGGAACGCCATACGGGTGGTCAGCGCCATAGAGCAGCGGCGGTACGATCCGTAGACCGATGCGGAACGGGTCGGCCTTTTCCTGGCGGATGCTGTTGGCGGCCAGGGGCTTGAGACGGGCCAGTTCAAACTCGGGAAAATCCGGGCGGAGGATGACATCGGCGAAGATATCCAAGGCCGGTTCCACGAGTGTGCTGATGGCGGACAGGGACACGGTGCTGGTATCCAGTGCGGCATGGGTGCCCAGCTGCGCGCCCAGTTCATCCAGGCGCGCACTCAGGCTCAAGGCGCTCCGGCCGGCTGCGCCTTCGTCGAGCATAGCCATGGTGAGCGAGGCCAGGCCGGGAAGCTGCGCGGGATCGGCGGCGTATCCGGCGTCGCTGATCAGCTGAAACTGGACCACTGGTGCCGCATGTTGTTCCGCCAGGACAAGTCGCAAACCGTTGTCCAGGGTGATGCGCTGCAAGCTGGGCAGGCGCAGTTCAGGTCCGGCTCCAACCTCCGGAAGCTGCCCGCGGTCTGCGCCGCTGGCGTTGGCTGTCGTGCTCGCAAGAGGTTTTACGGTGAGGCTGAGGCGTCCGTCACGGAGCCATGCGCGCATGGCATCGCGCACCTCGTGCGGCTGGGCCTGGCGTAACCATTCCAGTTCGCGCGCAAAGGCATTCGGGCTGCCGCCATAAATTTCGCTGCTGGCCAGGATGTCCGATTTTCCGCCGAAGCCACCCACGCGCTCCAGGCCACGTAGAAATCCGGTATAGATTCCCGTGCGCGCGCGCTCCAGTTCGGCGGCACCAGGGCCAGTTTCTTTTAGCCGTGCGAGTTCCTCGAGCAGGGCGGCTTCCAGATCGATCACGTCGGTCGCGGCTTTGGCGCTGGCCCAAACCAGGAATTGCGAGCCCAGTTCGCGGGGCAGCACATAGGCGCCGACATCGGTGGCGACCTGCTCGTCATAGACCAGGCGCTTGTAGAGGCGACTGTTCTTGCCCTGGCCCAGAATTTCCGTTGCCAGCTGCAGCATTACCAGATCGCGGCTGAAGTTGGGCGCCACATTCCAGATCACATGTACCCTGGCCTGGGGCACCCGATCTTCAAGTTCGATACGCCGCTCGTCCGGAATTGGTGCCGGCCAGACCTTGGGGCGCTGCAGGCTGGGTCCGGCCGGAATGTCGCCGAAAAAATGCTCGACCTTGGCCCGGGCCTCCTCTGGCTTGATATCGCCGGCTATCACGATCACGGCATTGGCCGCGCCGTAGTAGGTCCTGAACCATTCGTGGACGTCTTCCAGGGTGGCTCCATCCAGATCGGCCATGGAACCGATCGTGGTCCAGGAATAGGGATGATCGGCCGGGTAACTGTATCCCGGCAGCAGATTCCAGACCTTGCCGTAGGGCCGG
>JBFIIN010000174.1:0-7252 GCA_041601225.1 Oceanococcus sp. | reverse complement strand
CTCCAGATTATGCAACCAGTCCCCCCCGTGCCCGATCACCAGAGCGGGCACGGCAATCTTTACCCGTTCCCGCCGCGGCGGCACGACGGGTCCCACCAGAACCCCATGCAGCACGCTGGCGATCACTTCGGGCTCCTGCGACAGGGCGTTCAAGCCGCTGGCGAAAATTCCCAGGGCCGGACGGGGCAGACCGCGCAGAAAACCCGCGAGCTTGCGGTACACCGGCGCGGCGTAGCGCACCGTGAGCATCAGGGGCACCAGCATGAGGGCCGCAGCGGGTACGGCATGCTCCATAACCGGCATTTCCAGCAGCAGCGCTTCCGTGCGGTGCGGGAAATCCACAGCGAACTGCAAAGCCGTTATGGCTCCCAACGACAAGCCCCCAATTACCGCTTTTTCCAGGCCCAGATGGTCCAGCACGGTAGCCACCTGCTCGGCAAAAAAATCGACGCGCAGCTCGCGTGCATTGGTGGGCTTGTCACTCGTCCCATGTCCGAGCAGATCCAGCAGGATGACCCGGTACCCGGCCTGGCTCAGACTCACCGCCAAATCACGATTGACCACGGCATCGAGCAAGATGCCATGGACCAGTACGATCGGCGCGCCATTATCCGGCCCATGGAGTTCATAACCCAGCCGGAATTCACCGTAATGACAATATTCCTGCCGGCCCGGCTGTGCCGCCTGCACCAGCCAAGCCGGCGCCCTGGCGCGCATGCGGTCCGCGACCGTGCTGGCTGCACTCATCCGTACTGCGCCTCGATTTCTGCGATCGTGGCGATGTACTGCCGCATCGCCTCATCGGCGCTCAAGCCTTTGACCTTGGCCCAGGCGTCGTATTTGTAGCGGCCCACCGGATCCAGCATGCCCGGGCGCTTGCCGTGCACATCGCCATCGGTGGCTTGCCGATACAGGGCATACATCTTCAACTTGAATTCGTTGGACGGTTTGAAATCACCGTCGCTGGGCGCGCTGCGTACCTTCTCAACCGCCGCTTCGAACTCCTGCTGCAGCTCGGCCATGGGAAACTCCTGCATGTCATTCCTGCCCGCGACTATAGCCCGAACGCCTAACCGGCCGCAGGTTCAGGCCTCGGTCGGCGCCGCGTGCAAACTCTCTTTAGCCGGCGCGCGCGCCCGCTCGAATTCCGGCGGCGCCCACAAATGTTTCAGCCGCAGCCACATCGGTCCCGGGCGGGCCACATCGGCGAACATGTCCCGCCATTCATGGAACATCATCACCAGCGGATTCTCGGTGTGAATTTGCCGGGTAATACCGAATTCACAGGGCTCGTCGTCGCGCTCTTCCACAAATGTGCCAAACAGCCGGTCCCAGATGATCAAGGTGCCCGCATAGTTGCGGTCGATGTACTCGGCATTACGCGCATGGTGCACCCGGTGATGGCTGGGGGTATTGAGCACCAGTTCCAGCCAGGGATGCAGCTTGCCCACCGTTTGAGTGTGGATAAAGAACTGGTAAGCCAGGCTTACCGCTACAGTCAGAATCACGTATTGCGGCGCAAAGCCCAGCCAGGCCAGTGGCAACCAGAACACCCACATGCCCGACAGGGGATAGGTCAGGCTCTGGCGGAATGCGGTGGTGAGATTCATCCGCTCCGAGCTGTGGTGCACCACGTGCGAGGCCCACAACCAGCGCGCGCGGTGGCTGCAGCGATGGAACCAGTAGTACAGAAAATCCTGCCCCAGCCATAACAGCACGGCGGAGGCCCAGCCGAACTGGATTTCGAAGAGCCGGTATTGATGAACCCAGACATAGACCCCGATCAGCACCGACCAGGCCAGCGCGTCCACCAGTTGATGAGAAAGCGCCAGCACCGCATTGTTGATGGTATCGCGCAGGGAATAGATCTGCGCCTGACCGCGCCGACGCAACAGGCCATACTCCAGCGCGACACAGATGAAAAACAGCGGCGCCAGCAGCAGTAAGAACACGTGTTCCAGCATGAGCGGGAGTCCGGTCCAGTCCTGCAGCAGGTGATTGATTGCTTCCATCGTTTGCTCTCCAGTTGATGGCCGCCATTGTGGGGGCGTGCGCCGGCCAGGGATTGACGATCGCGGTCGAAGTTTTTGACAATTCACGTCAAAGGGGGGGTGAGCGATGGCGGCAGGGGCGACACCCGGCTATTCGTCGGAAACCTATGTGGGCTTGCTGTACGACTACCTGGACGCCCAGGGATACGACAGCGTGGTCGTTCTGGGCGAGGCCCGACCGGCGGCCTCCGCCGACGGTTTGGCCCGCTATCCGGTGAGCCGCCACGCGGCCCTGTTTGAACGGGCGGTCGCGGCCACCGGCGACGAAGCCCTGGCGCTCAAGGTCGGGGCATCGATTCGCCCCGAGCATTACGGCGTGCTGGGCTTCGTGGTCATGGCCTGCCCCAATCTGGGCGAGGCCCTGGAGCGCGCGCAGCGCTTCGAGCGCCTGGTCAACGATGCCAATCGCGTACATCTGCAGGTGGACGGCGCACAGCTGCGGATGGAATGGGGCCATGAGGGCTTCAGCCCGGGCCGCCATATGGACGAGATGGCCATTGGCGCCCTGGTCAGCTTTACCCGCCAGATCACCAACCGGGACTGGAATCCCAGCACGGTGGCCTTTCGCCACGGCGACCCACAGCTGCCCGAGGCCTACGAGCAGGTGTTCGCCTGCCCGGTGCAGTTCAGCCAGAACCTGACCATGGTGAGCTTTCCAGCCCATTATTTGCAGGCGCCGCTGGTCAGTCCCAATCCGGGATTGCGCACACTTCTCGACCGCCAGGCCGAGCAAATTCTGGCCCGTGACCGCGAATCCGCCGACGCCTGGGAGCGCACCTTGTACAAGGCCGTGCACGGCGCACTCACCGATGGCGAACCCACCCTGGAGGCGATCGCCGGCAAACTGCATGTTTCGCCACGCACCCTGCAGCGGCGACTCAGCGAGCGCCAGGGCACATTCCAGTCACTGCTGGACACCGTGCGTCAGCAGATGGCCCAGCACTACCTGGAAGATCGGCGTTTACAGCTTGCCGATGTGGCCCTGCTGCTGGGCTATTCCGAACAGAGCGCCTTCAATCGCGCTTTCAAACGCTGGACCCGGCAGACTCCGCGCCAATGGCGCCAGGCAGAGGAGTTGCGGGTGGCTCCATCCTAGCCCTGCCGCCGCACTGTCGCGATATGTCAAAAACTTGTCCCTGACAGTCAAGCCGCCAGTCCGATCACGCGCCAGAATGGCTACTATCAAATCACTGCATTCCGGGGGGAAGCATGAGCGCCCAGGTCAAAGCCATTTATCCACATACTGATATCAACGCGGTGAAAGCCGACACCCGCCGCGTGTTTGCGCTGCAAAAAACCCAGGCGCTGGCGCTACGCCGCTCAAGCGCCGCACAGCGCATCGCCAAGCTGAAAAAGCTGCGCGCGGCCATCTTGGACAATCGCGAGCGGATCGTGCAGGCCATCCAGGCCGACTTCGGCAAGCCGGAAGTCGAAACCGAACTGACCGAGATCATGGTCGCGGTGAGCGAAGCCAATCATGCCATCGCGCACCTCAAGAAATGGATGAAGCCCAAGCGGGTCGGCGCAACCAAGGCCTTGCTCGGCACCTTCAGCCATATCCGCTACGAACCACGCGGCGTGACCCTGTTGATCGCTCCCTGGAATTTTCCCTTTCAGCTTTCCATCGGCCCGCTGATCAGCGCCATTGCAGCCGGCAACACGGTGATGTTCAAACCTTCGGAGATGACGCCGGCAACCGCCGCCCTGATGCAGGCCATGCTGGCCGAGCTGTTCGACGAAAACGAAGTCGCGACCTTCCCCGGCGACGCCAGCGTGTCGCAGGCCCTGCTGGAACTGCCGTTTGACCATATCTTCTTTACCGGCTCGCCCGCGGTTGGCAAGATCGTGATGAAAGCCGCGGCGGAGCATCTGACCTCAGTGACCCTGGAACTGGGTGGCAAGAGCCCGGTCGTCATCGATCGCAGCGCACGGATTCGTGACGCCGCACGCAGCATCGCCTTCGGCAAATGCCAGAACGGCGGTCAGGCCTGCATTTCACCCGACTATGTTTTGATCCACGAGTCGGTGCACGATGAATTCGTCAGCGAGTTCGCTCAGGCCATCGCCGACCGTTACGGCGCCACGCCACAGGACCGGCAGAATTCGCCGGACCTGGCCCGCATCGTCAATGACCGCCATCACACCCGGGTCACCAAGTTGCTGGATGAGGCCCTGGCCCGCGGTGCGCGCACGGCCATCGGCGGCGAAGTCGATGTCAGCACCCGCTTTATCGCGCCCACCCTGCTCACCGATGTGCCGCTGGATACCGAAATCATGCAGGAAGAGATTTTCGGACCGGTCCTGCCCCTGGTGAAATTCAGCAAACTGGACGAAGCCGTCGATCTGATCAACAGCAAACCCAAGCCTCTGGCGCTGTACATCTATGCCCGTGACGGACAGGCGATTCAGCGCGTGCTCAGCAACACCAGCGCCGGGGACTCGGCGATCAACACCTGCATGGTGCATTTCGTGCAGCACAATCTGCCCTTCGGCGGGGTGAACAACTCGGGCATCGGCAAGGCGCATGGATACCATGGCTTCAAGGCCTATTCGCACGAGCGTTCGGTCCTGCGCGATCGCTTCGCCATGTCGATGCTGTTCGCGCCGCCGTACAGCAATTTCATTGTGCGGCTGGCGCGCCTGGCGACACGCTGGCTAAGCTGAACAGCGGCTAGGCTGCGGCATGAGGGGCGTGCTGGGAGACATACCAGCGCGCCGCGTCATCGGCGCTCATGGGACGCGCCAAGTGAAATCCCTGGAGCAGATCGACGCCGCGTTCGGCCAAGAAATCCTGCTGAACCTGGGACTCGATGCCTTCGGCTATGACCGTGAGGTTGAGCTCACGGCCCAGGGCGATCACGGCATTGATCACTGCCGCGGCTTCGGGCTCTTCGGGGACGCCGCGCAGAAATGAACGGTCAATCTTGATGCTGTGCACCGGCAGGCTGCGCAGATAGCTCAGCGACGAGTAACCGACACCGAAATCATCCACGGCAATGCCCACGCCCACTTCACGCAGTTCGAAGAGAGTCCGTTGCGTCTGCTCCAGGTCCTCCAGCAGCATGGATTCGGTAATTTCCAGAACCAGGGCGCTGCCCGGCAATTCCGCTTCGGCCAGCGCGCGCCGCACGCGCCCCGACAAATCCGGCAGATGAAACTGGCTGGCTGACACATTGACATACAGCGGACCCATATCGATCCCCGCCGCCCGCCAGCGCACCTGCTGCAGGCAGGCCCGATAGAACACCCAATCGGTCAGCGGCACGATCAAATCCGCTGATTCGGCAACCGGCAGGAATCGCTCGGGCGGCACATAGACGCCCTCATGCCGCCAGCGCAGCAAGCATTCGCAGCCCAGCGGTCGCACCGGGTCAGTGCCGCACAAGGGCTGGAAATGCAGGTCCAGCTCATTGCGGGCCAGCGCAGCGCGCAGATTTTTGTTCAGCTCCAGATAATTCTGGGCATGCTCATGCAGGCCCGGCTGGTAGATCTCCAGAGCCCCGCCGCGCTCCTTGGCGCGGTAATAGGCTTCATCGCTGCAGCGCAGCAGGAGTTCCGCCGTCACTGCGTCGTCCGGAAAGGTCGCCGCCCCAACCGCAATCGTCAGCGCAGCGCCCCGCCCGCGAAGCAGGGGCATGCTCAACACCCGCCGCAAGCGTTCGCCCTGTTCGCTCACGTGCTGGCGGTCTGCCGTGTCCGGCAACCAGCACAGCCAGGCAAAGGTCGCTGGCCCGATGCGCGCGAGCAAATCCTCAGGCACCGCCAATTCACGCATGCGCCCGGCCACTTCTTCGAGCACCGCATCGCCGCCCTCATAGCTCAGGGCATGATTGATCGCGCGAAAGCGATTCAGGCCAGCGATAAACAGCGCCCCGCGCCGGGCCGTGCCAGACGCGGCCCCAAGCACATGGTCCTGCAGCTCGGCGCGCAGTTTCGCCCGATTTGGCAAACCCGTAAGTTCGTCATACTGCGCGCGGCGGACCAGCAGCTTCTGATTGGCCTGCGCCAGGGCGGTAGCCCGGTCCCGGTCTTCCACCAGGGTCCGCACCCGATACACCAGGCCGAACAACAGGAAAGCGGCAGACAGCAAATTGCCCAGATAGGCCATCTCCAGTGTCAAACGCGCATCCCACAGAAAGCCACGCAACACGGTCAGAGCGTTCAAGAACACCGCGGCCATCATGACGCCACCCGCGGCCAGGCCCCACAGTGCCGGCCGGTAGCCCACCCGCGCGCGTTGCGCGCTGGCACCCAGAATGCACACCAGCCAGATCAAGGAGCAGAGGCCCAGAACCTGCGTGACCAGCACCGGAAAGACCCATTGGGCCGGGGCCATGACCAGACCGACCACAAAGACCACCTGAAACAGGCGGTGCGCGACTGGCACATGAGCTCGCGTGTCCAGAAAATGTTGATAAAACTTTGACCCGAAAGCGAGATACAAGGCCACCAACGACGGCATGATCCGGGTCCAGCTGAAGGCGTCGAAATCGAAAGCGACGAAGCGACCCTGCCAGATCCCCAGAGCGAATGTCAGCACCGCGATATGCAAAGCGAAATACAGATTGGCGCGATCCGGCCGGCCCAGGTACATCAGCACGCTGATCACGATCAGGGTGCCCAACAGGCCGAAATACAAGCCCCAGGCGTATTCGCGCGATTCCTCCCAGTCCAGCAGCGCGATGGCCGATGCCAGTTCCAGCGGGACCTTCAGCCACAGATCGCCCTGCGCCTGCACGTAGACCGGCCGGTCGGGACTCAGGTCTGCCGGCACGGGGAACAGAATCCGGCCATGGCGCATCCGCTTGCGGTCCGTCGCGACCTTGCGATTCACGCAATCGGCCTGATAGGTCCCGGATACCGGCCAGTGAAAGCACAGCTGCTCCAGCCCCACGAAGCGCACGACGGCAAACCAGGCATCGCGGTCCGGGAATGCCGGTACGAAACGCAACCAGGCGGACCCCTTGCTGGCGCCGAAATTTGGCTGCCCCGTGATCGGCTCGAACTCGCGACATGCCGGTTGGGCGCGCACCGCGGCAAGCTCGCCCGGGGCGCCCGGCAAAACCAAAGCCTCCACGCCGGCATCGACATAGCTGTGGCCGGAACTCAGCGCTATCGGGGCCGGCGCCGCGCAGACTGCGGCCAGGGCCAAAGCTGCGAGCATCTCCCCTCCCGCGAATGATCAGCATCGGTAATGCCAT
>JBFIIN010000173.1:0-7261 GCA_041601225.1 Oceanococcus sp. | reverse complement strand
AGTATCGGCAGATGGCCGGGCCATCGTGGTCAGGATCAGCCGTTCCAATCGGAACACCGCGCTGGTGAAGAAGCTGGCCACAAAATCGGCATGGCTCACGGTGCTCCGCAGCGTCGTGAAATAGCAGTCCGTGTAGGCGCCGGATTCGCGATAGGGAGTGAGCACGGCCGATTGGGGAAGCCGACAGGGCTGGACCGAAAACATCCGCGCTGCGCATGTCATTCCGGGCCCCGACCCGCGCGCGGGGCCAATCACCACCCGGCCCGTGACCCGCCTGCCGGCCCCGCGAGCTGGCGCTGCTGACCCGGTGCGCCGCAACCTGCGTCGGCCGAGAGCAGGGAACCAGCTCTTGCGGGCCTACCGGCGAGGCGCACAGGCCAGTACCAGAACTAGCCCGAAGGTCAGGGCCCACCCCTGCTGACGTCTGCCGAACGCTGCGTCGTTGGCGCGGTGTCGGCTGCGCGCGCTGCCGGGGGGAGGGCACGGTGGGGTGCGCCCAGCGGGCAACCCGAACCCGCGAAAATCCGAAATCCGGCTTGCCGCTGCGGTGTTCTTCCGGCCGCGCTGGACCTGTGTTGCAGGGCGTTAGCCATGAAATGCGCTTCAAACTTGTCGTCACGCCCAGTCGCTGATTCGGTGCTGCGCGGAGTTGCCAGACTCCATTCCCTGGCTGTCTGACCATGACGGTATTGGTGTCGCCTCGGCTATCCGCAGGGCCGAACTGATCAATCTCCTTGTCTGCGCGTTGCCGTTCAAAAATTGCGACGCGCGGCGCAGCGATAGGACCCCGTTAGAACTTCGTGAAGACGCCGGCGCCCCGCTGGCCGCAATCTGAGCCTGTCGGTGATTGAGGGATTCCCGGGGGGCGAGCATGAACCAGCACATGACCAGAACTGAGGGCGCGGAATATCGCAACGCAAATCTGTGGGTGGCTGCCGCGCTCGGGGGCAAACCGACGGACCCACAAGGATGGCGCGCGAAGCCGCAGCAGAGCCCGCCGGTGGCGCGGCTTGCGCGCGGCCTGCGAGCGCCGGATCGCCGATCCCTGGGCGAGGCCTGCGCGGGCGGGGTCGCGAATTTGTTCAGTGCCCTGTTCCTGGTCGCTGGCTGGTCCTACGGCTTTGTAGAGCTGGGCATGAGCGGGTATGTGGCCGGTTTGGCGTTCATCGTCCCGGCTTTGCTGATCAACGCGCTGCTGCGGGCGGCATTGGGGCTGCTCATGAGCTTGGGAAAAGCCGGGGCGATTGCCGTCCTGGCCGGCGGTTTGAACGGCCTGGGCGCGCTGTGGCTTCAGGGCGGACTCTCATTTTGACTCACGGTTTCAGGAATGGCCGCGAGCAAGGTGCTGAGCATGCGATCGCGCGCGACCGCGGGCCAGGCCGGGCCCCTGCGGAGCTCGGCGACCCGCTGCCGGTCTACATTGGTATACCAGGCGATGATCGCGCGCAGGCCGGGTAGCAAACTGTCCCAATCGTCGCTGGGCAGATCGGCGCGCAAGGCTTCGGCGGTCAGGGGAGACAGGAGTTCGGCGGCGGTAGGAAACTGGCCGGCCTCGGCCAGGGCCAATGCGTAGAAGTAAGCTGGCACCTGCGTCGACGCTGAATCCTTGCCGCTGATGGCCAGCACACCCTGGTATACGGTCTCCAGGGTCGCCCGGGCCCGCTCGGCCAATCCCGAATAGAGTTCGGCGATGCCCACCATGAGCTGGGCCTTGTAAACAATGATGTGCGTATCCCCCAGCAGCGTGCGGAAGCCCTGCGTGGCGAGTTGAGCAAGCTCCAGGGCCTGATCCCAGTCTTCCAGACGCCGGTACAAATCGGCCAGATCGTATTCCGCCACCTGCACGTGGAAGGCTTCGGGGCCATAGACGCGACGTAATTCGTCCAGGGCCGTGCGCAACACCGGAGCGGCAGCGGCCAGATCGCCCTTGTCCATGATCAGCTGCCCGCGCTGGAGCTGGGCGGCCGCGTAGCGCCCGACCCCGACCTGCTCCGGATCGATATCGGCAGCCAGCATCTGGTCCAGCAGTTCCAGGCCGCGGGCGTAGTTCTGGGTGTGGCGGTAACCGTCGACGCGCTCTATGGCCAGCCGGAACCAATCATGCTGACTGATGTTCGGCAACTGGTTCTGCAGTTGCGCGGCCTTTTCCATCAAGGCGACCGCCTCGGGCCAGTTGTCGTGACGAACCTGGCTGGCGGCCTGGGTATGGACAGCCGCATATTGCAATTTCAGCGAGCGCGACTGCAGTGGCGCCGCGGCGCGCAGGGCGCGCTCCAGGATCTCGTCGCCGGCTTCGAGTTGCGAGGCGATGATCAGGGAGCGGGCCCACTGCAGTTCGGCCAGCAGCGTTTCTTCCGCCCCGGGGCCGAACGCAGTCGCAAAGTCGAGTGCGGCCAGTTCAAATTCGCGCGCGCCCTTCTGCTGGCGAGTCTGACCCAGATAAGCCGACCCCAGGCTGCTATGAATACGGGCACGCGTGGCTGGATCGCGGGGAAATGCGCTGGGTAGCCGCTCGGCGGCACGATCCAGAACCTCGACAATGCTCAAGCTGCCAGCGGTCTGTGGATTGCCGGATCGAACCAGCTCCTGGTTCCAGAAGCCGATGACCTGCTCGGCCCGATCTCTGGCTTGCTCGGCCCCGGAATACAGGTAAGCCATGCCCAGCAGGCCGCACAGCATGGACACCGTGACCGCGGCAATCCAGGGCCGCCGGGCGCGGGCCCGGGCCAGCGCGGCCTGGGTCTCGCGTAAATGCAAGTCGGTCTGGCGCTGGTGATCCAGCTGGGCCTGCCGCACTGCGAGATTTTCGATTCTCTGAATCAGCTCGGCGACCGATTGCAGGCGATTGCGCCGATCACCGGCGGTCGCATCGGCGATATCCTGGCGCAGCAGTTCATTGCTGATCCGGTCCTGCCAATCCGTGGCCATGGGAGTTCTCAGATCGCCGGCCAGCAACTGGTACAGCAGGATTCCAAGGGCGTAGATATCGCTTAGCGCCGTGGGCGTGTCGCCCGCGATCAGCTCTGGCGCCAGGTACAGGGGAGTGCCGCTGGATAACTCATCCCGGGCAGTTTGGGGCGGGGCCTCGATCTGGCTGATTCCGAACGCTTCCAGCTGCGCGGGGTCGAGTAATTTCGCGGACCCGAAATCGGTAAGCCGGATTTGCCAGGCGCCGTCGGCGCCGCCGCTGATCAGAATATTGCTGGGCTTGAGATCTTTATGCAGGACCCCGACGCTGTGCGCGGCCGCAACCGCACGGGCGATTTGCAGGAATATGGCCAGGCGTTCGGACTGGTCCCGAGCCGCCAGGCCGTTCTCGTTGGCCGCCCATTGCTCCAGGTTTTGCCCGCCGAATTGGCACTCCAGATAAAACGGAGGCGCGGCGAAATTCCAGTCGATGATCTGCGCGAACATCTGACCCTGATCGGCTCCCAGGCTTTCACGCAGGAACCGTGACAGCGTGGCTTCACGTTTCAAGGTCGGCAGCTGCCTGCCGTTCAAGCTGAATTTGTAGACCCGCGGCTCGCGGGTTTTGGCATGGACCGCCAGCCAGACCTCGTTGCCGTGGCTTTTGCCGAGCAACTCGGACAGGCGGAAATGCTCGCGGCCGGGGACACTCTGCCCGCTGACCAGCGCCAGGGCGGTGTAGGGGTCGGCCGTATTGACCAGTCGTTCCACCGGAGCGGTCAGACGATAACCGATCCGCGGCAAGGTGATGAGGTGCTCGGCATTGCTCTTGCCCAAGGTCTTGCGCAGCTTGGCGACCGCATTTGCCAGCACGTTTTCCACGGTGGGACGCCCGCCCCAAACCGCGTCCAGCAGTTCTTCCTTGGTGACGACCTCACCCGCATGGCGCAACAGTTCATGCAGCAGATCCCTGGGGCGCTGTTCCAGATGAACGGGCATGCCAGCGATGCGCAGTTCCCCCAGGCCGGCGTCAAATTCCGCCGTGCCAAACTTGTAGGTAAAGCTGCTTGCGGCCTGTGTTTCGCCCGAATCCGGCATGTCTCGAGCCTCGTCCTTGCGCCGGTGAATCCAGGGCCAGTATACGGACCAATCAAGCCCAAGCTCCAGCAGGGCCGGGCTGCGTGGTCCGATATGCGTCCCTGAACACGCCCACGCACAGTTTGGCGAGCATCCCTTGGAGTCTGGTGATGATTTTTCGTGGCGGAAGCTGGCTGGGCATCCATCCGCACTTTGGCGATGTCTATGTGACGGGGCGGCGGCGGGAGTGGCGGGATGGGCCTGCCACTGCTCCTATGGATTCTGAGTGGCCTGCTGATCAGCACAATCCGCAAGCGACCACTTGAACGAGCCGGTGTCAGCTCAGCGTCTGGCGCCGCGTCTTGCCGGAATCGACGATCAAAACCTCACCGGTTTCCTGCGACCAATCTGCCAGCACCATGCGTTGCTGGCCGGTCTTATAGTTGTGGTCCTGCGGACGATGGGTATGTCCATGGATCATCAACGCAACGCCAGTCTGGGCGAAAAGCTGAGCGACGCTGGTCTCATTAACATCCATGATTTCCAGGGGTTTGGTGCTCACGGTTCGGCTCGCTTTGCCGCGGATTGCGGTGACTAGCCGGCGGCGCACGGCGCTAGGCAGGGCAAAGTAGGCGCGCTGGACCAAGGGATTACGCACCCAGCGTCGAAAGCGCTGATAGGCGTGGTCATCCGTGCACAAACGGTCGCCATGTAGCAGTAAGGCGGTTCGTCCATCAGGCAATTCTATGCTTTGCGGTTCGCGCAAAATTTCGCAGCCGCTGGCTTGTGCAAAGCGCTGTCCACATAAAAAGTCCCGGTTGCCGGCGATGAAGTAAATTGCGGTGCCGGATTGGCGTACGGCGTTCAGGGCGGCGATTTCAGTTGCGTAATCGGGCAGCGAAACCTCGTCGCCAGCCCAGACTTCAAACAAATCGCCGAGTATGTAAAGTCGCTGCGCGTCGCGGGCGGGTCCGGCCAGGTAGCGCAAAAATATCTCGGACAGGCCCGGCCGCTCCGGGTGCAGATGCAGGTCCGAGATAAAGTGAAAGCTCAAGGCCGCTGGCCTCAGTCCGCCGCGGGTGGCGCTTCCTCATCGGGCGTTGCGGCGGCAGGCGCCGCGGCGGGCGTGTCAGTCAGGCCCGGCGCATCGACACGGACTATCGATTCGATGCTGACAGTTTCTGCCGGCACATCCGAGCGGAACATGCCTTTGGGGCCGGTGGGCGTGGCGGCGATCTTGTTGACCACATCCATGCCGTCGACAACCCGCCCGAACACGGCATAGCCCCAGCCACGGGGCGTGGGTGAGCTGTGATTCAAAAAACCGTTGTTGGTGTGGTTGATGAAGAACTGCGCGGTGGCCGAGTGCGGGTCATTGGTCCGCGCCATGGCAATCGTGCCCAGGTCATTGAGCAAACCGTTGTCGGCCTCATTGGCCACCGGCGCGCGCGTGTCCTTCTGCTTCAGATCCTTGGTAAAGCCACCGCCCTGAATCATGTAGCCGTTGATCACCCGGTGAAAAATGGTGCCGTCGTAGAATTTGTCGTCCACATACTGGAGGAAATTTTCTACGGTCTTGGGGGCTTTCTCGGCATTCAGTTCCAGCACGATCGTGCCGAGGTTGGTGTGAATCTCTACATGGGGCATGGGCGCTCCGGCGCTAACAAACGGAAATATAAAAAGTCCAACAAACAATATCTTACGCAACATTCTTGAGTTCCTGTTGAGGCAAAACGGCCGCCAGGGCCGCCCGCACGAGATTCACTCCGTCGGTGGTCGACACGGCTGAAAGTCTTTGGCGCCAGCCGCGCGCGCCAGGCTGGCCGTTGAACAGGCCGAGTATGTGGCGGCTGATCCGGAATACCGGCGTTCCACGCGCTTCTTCGCGGGCGATATAGGGCAGCAGGGCCTGCACTATGGATTCACGACTGGGCGGGGTGCGCGGGTCCGCGAACAACTGGCTGTCGACGGCGGCCAGCAGGTATGGATTCTTGTATGCGGCTCGACCCAACATGACGCCATCGACCCTGGCTAAATGAACTTGCGCCTGCTCTAGAGTCTCAATTCCACCATTGACAATGATGTTCAGCGCCGGGAATTTGGTTTTCAAGCCGTATACGCGCTCATATTGCAGGGGCGGCACTTCGCGAGTCTGCTTGGGCGATAGGCCCTTGAGCCAGGCTTTACGCGCGTGCACCAGGAAAGTCTCGCAGCCCGTCGCGGCGACTTTTTCCACAAATTCATGCAAGTACTCTTCGCTATCCAGCTCATCGACACCGAGCCGAATTTTGACCGTGACAGGCAGGTCCACGGCGTCCTGCATGGCACTGACGCAGGCCGCGACCGTTTCGGGCTCCTTCATCAAACAGGCGCCAAAACGCCCATTCTGGACACGGTCGCTGGGGCAGCCCACATTCAGATTGATCTCATCGTAGCCATAGTCCGCGCCGACTTTGGCGGCCCGGGCCAGCGCTTGGGGGTCACTGCCACCCAGTTGGACGGCCAGGGGGCTTTCTTGCGGGTCAAAGCCGAGCAGGTGGTCGCGGTCGCCGTGTATCACTGCGTTGGCTGTGACCATTTCGGTATACAGACGTGCATGTTGTGAAATCAGGCGCAGGAAGTACCGGTCGTGCCGGTCCGTCCAGTCCATCATTGGGGCGACGCAGAAGCGCCAATGTGAAAAATTATCCATATTAACAAGATGCTAATTCATATTAGCGATGCGCCGCCATCCAGCTCGGAAAACGCAATTTGTTGTGATTTGCTCCGCAAGCTACGTCCCTTCTCCAAGGTCCAGTGCTGGGCGGCATGGTATCGAGATTGCGAAATGGCGACTGCGCTGAGTGCAGCCTTCAGATCGCGCTGATTTGCAGAGGGCGCATTGTCCGTGATGGGCGCACATTCGACAATGAGCCACGAGTCAAGACCTGGCGCGGCAGGCCTGAAAAAGAGCTTCAGGCCGCTAATTCTCATCCTTGTGGTCAGGCAATGAGATCGCCCATTCAGCGCTACATTGCTGAGAAGAAAGTCCGGTCTGTTTGTGGCCGATCAAAGGTCGCGGGTCTTCTGCGTCTCATTTCGCGGGTCCATGGCGATTTGTGTGGAACTCCACCGAATCATGTTGCGGCGACGGGGTGAGCGTAGGGCTGTGCAGGCAGATGCGTGAGCTTGCGCGCGATCAGATAGATGCTGGCCATCAGATGGCGGTGTGTTCGAAATCCGCGAGCTCGTGCGATTGCGGCCTGAACCTGGGAGTTGATGGATTCAGCTGTGCCGT
>JBFIIN010000172.1:0-7323 GCA_041601225.1 Oceanococcus sp. | reverse complement strand
TGATGGAGCGCGCCGTGTTCGGGCACCTCCAGCCAGAGCAGCTTGGCCAGCTGCGGCGCTGCCTTGAGGCGCTCAGTCAGATTCGCAAGCAACTGCGCGTCCGCCAGGGTTTCGGGTGCCAGGTTCGCGGCAACCGGCACACCTTCAGATTCGATCCTCGCCAGCGCCGCATCGATGACCAAGCGGTCCAACCGATTCATCCAGCCCAGGCGCCCTACCCAGGCGATAAACTCGCCTGCGGGCAGCGTTGCATCGTCAAGTCTCAGGCGCACCGGCGCCTCCTCATGCAGCAGATCGCCGGCCGCAGACAGAACTGGAAAACGCTCCAGCCACAAACGCTCGGGCACCAAGGCGGCATCCAGCTCCCTGCGCCAGCCAGGGAGATCCGAGGGCACCGAGACTTCGGCCGTTAATGGCGCGGCGCGCACTTCCATATGGCCGCTGACCTCGGCGGCCGCCAGAGCACCATCAACCCGTGCCAGCAGCGCGGACCGGTTCTCGCCGGGTGCGTAGCGGGTCGCGCCCACAAACAGAGCCGCAGCCGCACCGCGATCCGGCGCGTCCAGCACACCATGGACCGCAGCGGCGACCAGATCAGCAGCCTCGGCCGCATCCGTCTCTCCGGGCGCCAGGACGGCAAAGTCGGAGCCACTCATGCGGCCAGCCAGCCAGCCGGTCGCGTGCGCGCCAGCCATCTCCGACAGGCTTTCGCCCATCCGGCGCAACAGCTCGTCCGTCGCCTCATGACCCAGGTCGCGGTTGAGTTTCACCAGCTCGCTCAATCGCAACATTACGAGCACCCCGGTCGATTGCCGTCCTTCGCTGGCCAGCAGGTTGTCGATCACCAGCAACAGACTTTCACGCTTGAACAGGCCCGACACATGGTCAATCTGGGTCTCGCGGCGCAGGGCGTCGACCCGTTCCGACTCCTGCTCAAGCATCAGTCGCACCCGGCCCGACATTCGATTCATTGAGCGCACCAGATTTCGAAACTCGATCGTCGCTGGCTCAGGCGTGGTCACAACGCGCCGCTCGCCGATAGCCTCGGCCTGGCCGACTACGCGCGCCAGCGGTTTGAGGATCAGTCTGAGCAGCAGACTGCCCACCGCGCCCGCGACCAGGGCGAGGATCACGAACCACATGAACAGCTGACGCTCACCCTGCCAAAGAGACTGATAGGCATAGCGGTCGTGGCTCTGCAGCTCCAGCGCGGCAAATTGCTTCCAGCCATCCTGGATCTGGGCGTGACCTGAATCTACGTCCAGCCGCACCCAGTTCATGAACCATAGTGGGGCGGGCCGTGAATCACCATCTTGCTCGGCGCGGCGTTCCACCAGGACCCGCCCGCTTGGATCGGTCAGACGAATCAGCCGATAATGCCCCGCATCAAACTGCGCGGCCAATAGCAATTCTATAGTCACCATGTCTTTGGGCATCTGCGAGATCGACAAAGCGAGCGAAGTGGCGTTATCCAGATTTTTCACCCGCAATTGCTGCTGCAGATGCTGTTTGGCAGACCAGGTGCTAACCATGAACGCTCCGCCAAAGGCCAAGCTCAGGATCAGCAAGATAGCCAGCCAGAGCTGACGATTTAAGCTCATGACATTTCTCCTAGAAAATGCAGTGGCTTCGCGATCATCGGAAACCCTGCTCGACGAGCCGCAGCAGAAGTCTGCGCCAGCGCGATAAGCGGGCCGTGGGGTCAGACGCAGCTTGCTGGCCCCCGGCCCACAAGCCCTTGTCATTGAAACTGAACACCGGAGTCAGATCGTTGCGCTGCGAGGCCGGCAGTATCTCCGCCACCAGATTATCCAGCAGCAGGGGTTCCGCGCCTGGATTCGCGTAGTAGCCCAGAACCATGTGCGCCTGTACCGGCCCACCGCTGCCGAGCTCGGCGCGGACATAAATCAGCCGCAGCTTGTCACGGGCAATCCCCAGCTCCCGCAGGGTGACGAATTTGGCAATGCTGAAGTCTTCACAGTCGCCGCTTCCCCGCACCAGGGCCTCCAGGGGCGTCGCCCAATAGTCGGCCTGGCCCCAGACGTTCCAGTCATCTCGGAACAGCAGGCGCTGGTTGAAAAAAGCGTTCACGCGGCGCAAACGCTCGCGCTCCGGCGACGTCGCATTTGCGACAACTAGGTTCTGCCAGGCCGCTACGGCATTGGTGCCCAGTTCGCCGTATTGGGCCCCAGCGACCGCGAACAGTCGTTCGAAGCTGCGCCCCGCCATGGCAACGGACAGCGACAATCCCACCAGTCCCGCCAGTAGAAGGGCGGCTACAGAGCCGCTATGGGTAAGTCGTACAGGCACGATGCGTGCTGGCTCGGATTCAGCCTCCAGGGGCCACAGGCGATAGCTTGAAAACAGCAAGATTCGGACCGTGGCCGCATCGCTCGGCCGAGGAAATCTTTACCGAATCTTTACCGTACATCGCGCATGTTCCCGCCCTGACGATAAGCCGGGAGTTGGCGATGGCGCTGCAAAAATCATTCTTTCAGTTCATTGGAATAACCGCTGTCCTGTCTTTTGCCGGCAGTTTTGCAATTGCGCAGGAAAGTCAGGCAACCAGCCTGCAAGAAGCGGCGCAGCACGCGCTCAATACGAATCCCGAAGTTCAAGCCGCCTGGAATGCATTTTTGGCCGCTGAACATGAGCAGAAAGTGGCCTGGGGCGGTTTTCTGCCCAGCGTTGATGTCGAAGCGCGGATTGGACATGAGCGCCAGGAATTTCACGATAGCAGCACCACCCTAAACTTTGATCGCCGCGGCATCGCCCTGTCGGTCACGCAAATGCTCTACGACGGCTTCGCTACGCGTAGCGAGTTTCGCCGCCTGGGGCATGCGCGGCTGACGCGCTACTTTGAGGTGCGTGATGCCGCCGAGAAAGTCGTGCTGGAAACCTACCGCGCGTACCAGGATGTGCAACGTTATCGTGAGCTTGTGGATCTGGCGCGCGATAATTTGATCTATCACCGCGATATCTACCAGCAAATCAACGAGCGCGTGGGAGCCGGCATCAGTCGCTCAGTAGATTTCGAGCAGGCCACCGGCAGGCTGGCACTTGCGGAGTCTAATTTAATTACCGAATTCAGCAACTTGCATGATGTCAGCGCGCGCTATCAGCGGATCGTGGGAGAACCTCCGGCCGCGGAGCTGAGCGCCGCGCCCGGCTTTGAAGGCGAGCTCCCGGACAGTGTACGCGACAGCCTGCTAAGCGCTTACTCGCGAAATCCCGCCATTCGCGCCGCGGTTGCGAACATCGAGGCCAGCCGGTCCAGCATCGCTGGCGCCCGCTCGCGAATGCATCCGCGCGTGGACCTGCGCCTGCGCGGCGAGTATGGCGAAGACATCGACCGGGTCAATGGGCGTACCAGCGACCAGATTGCCGAGCTGGTTGTCAGCTACAACCTGTTCCGCGGAGGCTCAGACCGGGCGGCCATCGCCCAGGCGCTTGACGCCACCCAGGTCGCCGAGGATCTGCGTATCAAGACCTGCCGCGACGTACGTCAAACTCTACGCATTGCATACAACGACACCCAGCGTCTGAGCCAGCAGCTTGTCTATCTGAGCCTGCACAAGCTCTCCATAGACAAAGCACGCGAGGCGTATCGCAGCCAATTCGGCATCGGCCAACGCACCCTGCTGGATCTGCTGGACACCGAAAACGAATACTTTGAAGCCCGGCGCGCGCACACCATCGCCGATTTCGATCACAAGATTGCGGGCGCCCGGACGCTCGCCGAAATGGGCCAGCTAATGCAGGTTCTGGAAATCAGCCGCGCAGATATGAAAACCATGGCCGATGATGCCGAAAGCGGTGTGCTGACCGTTTGCCCGCCCGACCCCGAGCCCGGCCTGCTCGCGGCGGACTGGCTGGACAGTGATGGCGATGGCGTACCCGACCGCAGCGATGCGTGCCCGGGCACGCCACTGGGAACTCCGGTGAATGCCGTGGGCTGCCGCAAGATCGTCCTGGCGGACAGTGACGGTGACGGCATTACCGACGACGCCGATCTGTGTCCGGGCACGCCAGCCGGCGCCCAGGTCAACAATGTCGGCTGCGCCTTAAAACAACACGTGGTGATGGACGGCGTGAGCTTCAAAGTCTATTCCGCCACATTGACGCTCCAAGCCGAAGAGGCGTTAGACGACGCGGCTCAAATTCTGCTGACCAGCCCAGGAATGCGGGTTGAAATTGCTGGCCATACGGACACCTCCGGGAGCAGCGAACTCAACATCCGCTTGTCTCAGCAGCGCGCCGAATCGGTCATGCGCTACCTGGCCAAACGCGGTGTTCGTATCGATCAGATGGTCGCCAAAGGCTATGGACCTGCGCAACCGCTGGCAAGCAACGATACGCCGCAAGGGCGGGCGCAAAACCGCCGTGTCGAGTTCCGGATCCTACGCCGCTGATCCCGGTTCCCCCTCCTCAACGCAAGGGAAAGCCACCGCCACTGTCCGTCTCGCAGCCTGCACCCGCATAGCTGCCGTCAACGACTGAGTTGATCCAGTCCCGAACCAGATCAACGGCTTCCTGATGGCGGACACTGCGCGCCAGCGGCGGCATTTGCGTACCGGAGTCCTCAGAGTCGATGCGGTAAGTCAAAATCGACGTCGCGGCGCTGCCAGGCACAATGTCGTACTGGTGGCCGCCCGATGAACTGCCCGCCGTCGTCGGCGTTTTGCAGACACCGTAATTCAGGTCCACTTCTTTGAATGCATCAAAGAACACGCCCGTGCTGCGCGCGGGTCCTTTACGGTTGTGACAATGCGCGCAATTGGTTTCCACCCAGGCCCGGGCCCGCATTTCAGTATCGAATTTGGCCGAGCCCGGCGCATGCTGACTGGCGCCACCGGGCAGATGGACCGCATCATTGGGTACATTGAAGCGCGGCAGACGTGCAACGCCGGTGGCGATGCCATTTTCTATGGTCAGGACGGGCGCACCGGAAATCATGCCTTGCTCAACCCAGTACGCGAGTTGATTGCGGCTCACGCCGTCATAGCTCAAAGGTCGATTCAAGAGCCGCACTTTGGGACCAATGGGCGCATCACCGGCCGGACGGTCGTCATTCTGATGACAGGTTCCACACTGGTTCGGATGCGGCACTACGTAGTTCTCGGTGCTGCCCTCATAGGTTGCACTCACCTCAGGGTCCGGATCGGAATAGTTCCAGGACACGGTCGCGCTATGTCCAGCGATGGACAGGCGCGCATCGGTGCGATTGCCATTGCCATCGGTTTCCCAGACAAAGGCCATGCCGATCCAGAAATTGCTGTTATTGCGACCGGCGCGGTGAATCAGTAACCGGGTTTCAACGATGTCTTCGGCCGCGCCATTTTTGAAGCTGAAGGTCTTGGCCAGCACCGTACCGACTGGAAAATCCAGGGTCGCATTGGGTTCGCTGGGACTGCCTTCCTTCCACTGCGCCGGTGCATCCGTGGGCAGCCAGACAAAACGATATTTGCTGGCGTAATCGGAGAATAAAGGCGTGGTCAATTCAAACAGCAGGCCGTTGTCGTTGGGCGCGCTGCGCGGATCGGTGGGGTCTGAAAACAGATTGTACTGCGACAACAATTCGCAATTGAATTGCAGCGCCGTACGGTTCACCGTTTGCCCGCTGTAGTTCTCGCAGGTTTCTCGGATTTCCTGGGGCGTGGGGGCCTGCTGGCCACTATTGGAGCCGGTGTAGCTTTCAACCACCGCCTCATCCAGCGGCGCCAGGGTTGAACCGAATCGGGTCGGGCAATCATGGACACTGATGTCCGTATCTGGCGGGTCGGTGGGATCGGTGTTCTTGAAACTGAGGTAGGGCCGGTTTTCCGGCGAAAAATCATTGTCGTTGAAGCAGGCCCAGAATTGGGGATGATGGCGCATGGCATTGCCCTGGCTATCACGCTGCAGCTCGCCGTTCTCATAGACAAACTTGTACTTGTTGTAGCGACAAGTCGGATGGTCATTGCCATCGTATTGCGGCTTGCCCTTGTCATCGACACGGCCCAGGAACTCGGGAGCCAGCTCGCAATCATAGGGTTCGCGGTCATACATGCCGTCCCAGACAATGTGCGCGCCGGTCGGGCCGTAGGGATCTCCTTGTTCGGCGGCCAGCACGCCCTTCACCTGAACCAGCGCGGGCAGGAGCGAAACGTGCCCGTCATCGATATCCGTGGGCACGCACGGCGTGCCACTGTCGCCGCCGGTGCCGTCCGCGCAGCGAAATACCCCTTCCTGCGGCGGCTGCGGGGAATAGCCATTCATACTGAAGCGGTTGTGGTGCAGGTGCAGACCTTCGGGGTACAGATCCATACGCAGATCGCCGACCTTGTCGACCCCGCCTTCCAGCAACTCATGGCCCACATAGACAATGCCCAGAGTCCGATTATTGGAAATATCGTTCTCGAATATCTCCATTTCGTCATAGCCCAACACCAGGAAGCCCGTGCCCTGCGGCACGGCGCTGACTACCCCACCTGGAGCGAAATTCGGCGTGTTGTTGTAGCGGGCGACATTACGGAAGGCGCGCGTTTCGTCACCGTACTGATTCAAGCCGGGCAAATCGAAAATCAGGAATCCGGCGGTATTGCATTCGGCCAGATTGTCGAACATGTCCGCGTCATCAGTATTCTCGATTTCAAAGCCCGCGACATTGAATAGCGCGTGACTGTTCTTGACGATCACATGGTTGGACTGCCCCACGTAAATACCGGCGTCCGACGCACCCAGTGAAATGACATTGTCGAGCAACACATGATTCGACAGCACCGGGTAGATGGCATAGCCACCATTACTGCTCGACGGTTGATAAATCTGCGGCACACCATCGCTGTTGGTGAAGTGCCCGGTGCTTTCTTCCAGGGAAAGGAGTCCGTCACAGCTGACATTCAGGGTCGATGGATCATTGGGATCCATGCCGCCATCGGCGCTGGTCCACATGGCCCGCAGATTGCGCAGCACCACATGGTCAGAATCAGACACCTTGAGGGAAAAGCCGGGCGTATCGACGATGGTCATCCCTTCGATGGTGATGCCATCCATATGACTGAGCGACAAACCCTCCGGGGTGCGACTGCTGGCAAAATTCAAGATGGTCTTAGCCATACCCTGGCCTTTGATCACAATTCCTTGCTTGTGCGACATCACCAGGGTGGTATTGAAATCAAAGCTGCCGACACCGAATTCAATGGTGTCGCCCGGCACGGCGGCAAACATGGCGGCCAGCGCCTGCGTCTGCTCGTCCTCCCCGGCTTCGATCAACCAGGTGGTCGATTCCAGTGGTGGCTCGCCGCTACCGCCGTCACCTCCGTCGCCGCCATCGCCGCCATC
>JBFIIN010000171.1:0-7367 GCA_041601225.1 Oceanococcus sp. | reverse complement strand
GACCCCTGCAATGCCTGCGGGGCGGCCTCGATCCGCCATGCGTCGACGGCGATGTCCTGGGTCGCCGAGGAAAATGCGACCAGCAGCGCGCATTTCGCAACCCATGCCAGGTCCACGCCAGGATCTGCAAATGCCAACAAAATCAGACCACTAGAGATTCCTGTCTGGGCCAGAAGCATCCAGCTGCGGCGCCGCCCCAACACCCGCGTTAGCAGGGGCAGGCGCAACCGGTCCACCACCGGCGCCCAGAACACCTTGATCGAATAGGTAATGCCTATCCAGCTAAACATGCCGATGGTCGTCAGACTGACCGCGGCCTCGGACATCCAGGCCGACAGGGTGGAAAACACCAGCAAGAACGGCAGGCCTGCCGAAAAACCCAGGAACAGCATGGCTGCGACCGCCGGCTGCCGGTAGGATGCCAGCGCCGCGCGCCAGCCCTGCGGCTCAGAACTCAAGATCATAGTCCAGGGTCAGCGGCGCGTGATCCGAAAAACGCTGGTCCTTGTAAACCGAGCCGCATTTCAGGCGGCCGGAAAGTTCAGGTGACACGATCTGATAATCGATCCGCCAGCCCACGTTGTTGGCCCAGGCCTGCCCGCGATTCGACCACCAGGTGTAGGCCTCGCCAGTATGCTCGGGATACAGCTGCCGATAGGCATCGATCCAGCCCAGTTCGTTGAACAGCTCATCCATCCAGGCCCGCTCCTCGGGCAGAAAGCCGGAATTTTTCTGGTTGGACTTCCAGTTCTTCAGATCGCACTCCCGGTGGGCAATATTCCAGTCGCCACACAGCACATAGCGCCGCCCCGAATCCCGCATGTCGCGCAGGATCGGCAGGAATCCGTCCAGAAAACGATATTTCGCCAGTTGCCGCTCAGCGCTGGAGGACCCGGATGGCAAATACAGAGAAACCACCGATAAATTCCCGAATCTTGCTTCAATATAGCGCCCTTCTGCATCGAACTCCGGAATTCCCAGGCCACGGATCAGCGCGTCTGGCTCACGACGGGAATACAGCGCCACCCCGCTGTAGCCCTTCTTGGACGTCGCATCTTCGTAGAAGCAGCTGTATCCCTGCGGATAGAACTGCGCGTCATTCTCCAGCTGATGCTCCTGGGCCTTGGTTTCCTGCACACAGACCACATCAGCGTCCTGACGAGGCAGCCAATCGAAAAACCCTTTGCGGGCAGCGGCACGGATGCCGTTGGTGTTCACCGAAATAATGCGCATAACCGGGCAGCTTGCGAGATCGGCGGCTATCATACCGGCCGACCCAAAAAACACAGGCTTATGGCGGACTATCGCAATGACTTTCTGGACCTGGCAGCCAGCTGCGGGGTCTTGCGCTTCGGTGATTTCACGCTCAAATCGGGGCGCCGCAGCCCCTATTTCTTCAATCTGGGCGCGGTCTCGTCGGGCCTGGCGCTGCGCCGCCTGGCACAATGTTATGTCGCGCTGCTGGATGCCAGCGGGGTGGAATTCGACCTGCTGTTCGGGCCAGCCTACAAAGGCATTCCCCTGGCCGCCGCGGTCGCCACCGTGCTGGCCGAAGACGGGCGGGATGTGGCCTTTGCCTACAACCGCAAGGAGGCGAAGGATCACGGCGAAGGTGGCAGCCTGGTCGGCGCGCCGCTTGAAGGGCGAGTCGCCATCATTGATGACATCCTGACCGCAGGAACAGCAATTCGCGAATCGATCCGCTTGATCCGCGCGGCAGGAGCGACCCCGGTGACCGCCCTGCTGGCCTTCGATCGCATGGAACGCGGCCAGAGGGAACTCTCGGCCGTGCAGGAGCTCGAACAGGAACAGAACATCGCGGTGCATTGCATCGCCAACCTGGACCAGCTTGCCGACTGGCTGGCCGTCAGCGGCAATCCGGCCCAACAACAGGCCATCGCGGCTTATCGTGCCGAATTCGGCGTGATTACGTCCGCATAAGCTATGCTTGCACCGCGATCAGGCAGGAGCATGAGTATGCGTTTGGTTTGGCATTTTTCACTCGGCGTGATCTTGTGCGCGCCCCTGCTGGCGGGCGCCGAAATGTACCGCTGGGTGGATGAGAACGGGCGCATTCATTACGGCGACCGGATTCCGCCTAAATACGCCAAGTCCGAACGTGATGTGCTGGATAACTCGGGCGTCGTGCGTGAAACCCTGGGACGCGAATTGACGCCCGAGGAGCTGGCTGCCAAGCGCGAACAGGAACGTCTGGCCGAGGAACAGAAGATTCGGGCTGCCGAACAGGAAAAGTACGACAAATTCTTGCTGTCCACCTATGAAACCCCAGGCGATCTGGTCAGCACGCGTGACGATCGCCTGGAAACCCTGGATGGCCAGATTGTCGCGACCAAAAAAACCGTCGCGGACACCGAACGCATCCTGGGCGACCTGCACGCGCGAGCCAAGACGCTGGAAGATCAGAACAGGCCCATTCCAACCAGGCTGCGGGAACAAATTGTCGAATGGGACAAGGCGCTGGTCAAAGGCGTGTCGGCGATCACGCGCCTGCAGGAAGATCGCGACAGCACAGCGGCCCGTTTTGATAGCGACCTCAGGCGCTACCTCGAATTGCGCGGAATAACACCCCACAGCGCGCCGCAGGACAGCGAACCCAGCGGCTGATCACCCGCCTCGACTGCCCGTCAGACCCCGCGGATCAGGGTCCCGACGCCGGCATCGGTAAACAGTTCGAGCAGGCAGGCGTGCTCCACCCGGCCATCAATGATATGCGCCGCGCGAACCCCGCTCTGCACCGCGTCCAGCGCGCATCGGATTTTCGGCAGCATGCCACCGGATATCGTTCCGTCCGCGATCAGCTCCTCGACGTGGTGGGCAGTCAGCCCGGTCAGCAGTTGACCCTGCTTGTCGAGCACACCGGCCGTGTTGGTCAGCAGAATCAGCTTCTCGGCGCCAAGCACATTGGCCATCTTGCCGGCCACCAGATCGGCATTGATGTTGTAGGTATGGCCGTCGTCACCCGACCCCACCGGAGCAATGACCGGGATGAAACCGCCCTTATCGAGACTCCTGACCACGCCGGGATCGATGGCAGCCACCTCACCGACCTGGCCCAGATCTGGCTGGGTCACCGAGTCGGAGCCGGACAACAGTTTGCGGGCCCGGATCAGCGAGCCGTCCTTGCCGGACAGGCCCACAGCGCGCCCGCCATGCTGGTTGATCAGGTCCACGATCTGTTTGTTCACCAGACCAGTCAAGACCATCTGCACCACGTCCATGGTTTCAGCATCGGTGACCCGCATGCCGTCGATGAATTCCGATTTCTTGCCCAGCTTTTCGAGCTGTGCTCCGATCTGCGGACCACCACCATGCACCACCACCGGATCAATGCCGACCAGTTTCATCAGCACGATATCGCGCGCAAAGCCGCTTTGCAGACGCGCATCGATCATGGCGTTGCCGCCATACTTGATCACCACCGTCTTGCCCCGAAAACGCCGGATATAGGGCAGCGCCTCGGTCAGAACGTGGGCGACGTTCATCGCCTGCTTGGGATCTAAAGCCATGCTGAGAAAATCCTAGTGACGGCCGGAATGGCCAAAACCGCCTGCACCCCGTGCACTCGGCGCAAAGCTCTCCACGCGCTCCAGTTGCGGGCGCAGCACCGGCACGAAGACCAGCTGGGCGATACGTTCCCCAGGCTCTACGGAAAACGCGTCCGTAGAGCGATTCCAGCACGACACCATCAAGGGCCCCTGGTAGTCCGAATCGATCAAGCCCACCAGATTGCCCAGCACGATGCCATGCTTATGCCCCAGTCCCGACCTTGGCAAAATCACCGCGGCTACGGCGGGGTCGCCGATATGGATCGCCATGCCTGTGGGAATCAATTCGGTAGCACCCGGCGTGAGCGTGAGCGGCGCCTCGATGCAGGCGCGCAGGTCCAGGCCGGCCGAGCCGTCGGTCGCGTAATGCGGCATGGGGAACGCGTCACCCAGCCGCGGGTCCAGAATTTTGAATTGCACTTTCACTGGCCGGCGGCGACCGGCGGACGCGCTTGACAGCGGACCGCAATCAAATCCACCAACTCGTGCGCAATGGCAAGCTTGGAACTCGGGCCCAGGGTCTGCTGCCCGCCCGGCCAGTACACCTGAAGTCGATTGTCATCGACCTCGAAGCCCAGACCGGCGCCGACTTCGTTGGCGCATACCAGGTCCAGATTCTTGCGGGCCAGCTTGGCGCGCGCATTGCGCTCGATATCCTGGGTCTCGGCCGCAAAACCCACGGTGAATAACTGCGGGTTACCCCGCGACGCCTGGGCCAGTATGTCCGGCGTGCGAACCAGCGCAATGGCCATTTCGGCGTCGTTCTTCTTGATCTTGTGGACCGCGACTTCAGCGGGGCGATAGTCGGCCACGGCAGCTGCGGCAATAAAGATGTCAGCGTCAGGCAAAGCCGCATTTACCGCGGCCTCCATTTCCGCCGCCGTTTCCACCGCGACCCGGGTCACGCCGGACGGCGCCGACAGACTGACCGGCCCGCTAACCAGCGTCACGATCGCACCGGCCTGCCGGCAGGCCTGCGCGATGGCGTAACCCATCTTGCCGGAGGAGCGATTGGTCAGGAACCGCACGGGATCAACCGGCTCGCGCGTGGGCCCGGCGGTTATCAAAACACTCTTGCCGGCCAGCACCACGTCGCGCGGCGCCTCAACCACGCGTTGCGCCAGGTCCAGCGGCTCCAGCATCCGCCCCGGCCCGAATTCGCCGCAGGCCTGATCGCCCGCGCCCGGGCCCCACACGGCGACGCCGCGTTGCTGCAGCAGAGCGACATTGAAGACCGTCGCCGGGTGCTGCCACATCTGCTGGTTCATGGCTGGGGCCACGGCAACCGGAGCCGCGGTGGCGAGCAAGAGCGTCGTCAGCAAATCATCGGCCATGCCCTGGGCATAGCGCGCCAGAAAATCCGCGGTCGCCGGCGCGACCAGGACCAGGTCGGCCCAGCGCGCTAGTTCGATATGGCCCATGGCCGCCTCGGCGGCCGGATCGAGCAAACTGGAGCGGACCGGGCGCCCGGATACCGCCTGAAACGTCAGCGCACTGACAAAACGCTCAGCACCGGCAGTCATCACCACCTGAACGTCGCAGTCGCGCTCGCGCAAGCGCCGCACCAGGTCTGCGCTCTTGTATGCGGCGATACCGCCAGTGACGCCAAGCAGAATTTTTCTGGACATGTCCGGAAGATCGGGGAGTTCGCGTTTGAGATTTTAGCGCAGACCCCGCTCCGAAGGATTTTCAGATGGCAATTTCCGATTGGCCCGTCGCTGAGCGACCCCGCGAACGCTTGCTGAGCCTGGGCGCCTGCGCGTTGAGCGACGCCGAACTGCTGGCGCTGTTCCTGCGCACTGGCCCGCGCGGCCAGTCAGCGGTAGACCTGGCGCGCGCCCTGTTGGGCGATTTCGGTGGCCTGCGGGGCCTGTTTGGCGCCACGCGCACGGAAGTCTGTGCCGTGCGCGGGCTGGGCAGCGCGAAATATGCACAACTGCAGGCCGTTCAAGAACTGGCCCGGCGCAGTCAGGGCGGCGCGCTGCCGCAGGGCAAGTGTTTTGAATCGCCAGACGCGGTCGCTCAGTTCCTGCGCGCGCAACTCGCCCACTACCCCTACGAGGCCTTTGGCTGCCTGTGGCTGGACAACCGTCATCGCGCCCTGGGTTATGACGAACTGTTTCGCGGCACGGTCAATGGCGCCAGCGTGCATCCACGCGAGGTCGTGCGCAGCGCCCTGCGCCGCAACGCCGCAGCCGTCGTACTGGCGCACAATCACCCCTCTGGCGTGGCCGAACCCAGCGCTGCCGACCGGCAGATCACCCAACGCCTGCGCCAGGCCCTGGAACTGATCGATGTCCGTACTCTGGACCACTTCGTGGTGTGCGAGTCCGCCACAGCCAGCTTTGCCGCCCTGGGATTGCTCTAGGCAGCACTTGTCAGGATTGCCCTCAACTGATATAAAGCGCGCCCTTTCGCGTTGTCCGTTGGGCTGCCAGCTTTGCCCAGCCGATGACACGCATTCCAGATTCGCAAGGATTTCAGTCATGTCCCGAATTTGTCAGGTTACGGGCAAAGGCCCGCAGTCAGGCAACAACGTGTCGCACGCGCATCGCAAGACGCGCCGCCGTTTTTTGCCCAATCTTCAGCACAAACGCTTCTGGGTCGAGAGCGAAAAACGTTTTGTAAAGCTGCGCATTTCGCATCACGGCATGCGCATTATCGACAAGAAAGGCATCGATACCGTGTTAGCGGAAATGCGTGCCCGCGGCGAGAAGGTATAACTCAATGGCCAGCAAAGCACGCGAGAAGATCAAACTGGTGTCCTCGGCCGGGACCGGCTATTACTACACCACCGACAAGAACAAGCGAAATACCCCCGACAAGTTCGTATTCAAGAAGTACGATCCGGTGGTGCGCAAGCATGTCGAGTTCAAAGAAGCCAAGATCAAGTAACACGAAGCCCGGCACCGCCGGGCTTTTTATTGGACTGACTCTGGCCGGCTGCGCCGACGCACCTATATCCATAAACACCCAGGCCCTGGGGCGTGAATGGTGCGAATCGCAGTACAATTGCGAAGAAACCTGCGCCGACGGCGAACCCGCCGATCCCAGTCGTCAAAATCGCTGCGCGGCTGATCGCAACTAGTTCGCTGGATCGGTTGGCGGCAGACTTTCCAGGTGTTTGATCGCCTCGCGCGCCGCGCTGCGCAGGCAACGGTTACTCCACCAACCACCGAGGCCCTCGCCCATGGCCTCATGCAATGCCGGAATTGCGCGCGGATCGTTCAGCCCGCGCAGTGCCGTGACCGCCTTGAGCCGGTCCGCGCACTCACTGCGACCACGCAACTCGTGCAGTGCATAGTTGTAGCGATCGATCAGATCGGCACGACCCAGTTCCTTGAGCACCCGCGCCGCCTGAAATCGGCCGTGATAGCCCGACTCGCCGGTGCGCTGGGCCAGGGCTGCCAGCACTTCGGCGCTGGCGTAGCGCAACAACAGCGGCCTGGCCTCGCGGGTAATCCGCCCCAGCGAATCCACCAGGTTTTTGGCCAGCCTGTGATCGCTGGCGAGAATCGGCGCGGCAGCCAGCGCCACGGCGTAGTCTTCCAGAGCCTCCAGCCGCTTCTCCCGTGCGTAGTGCAAATGCCCGCGCAGCAGCAGGGCCTGTGGGTCGGTCGCAGCAACCCCAAGGCGGTCCGCTATCAGCTGCCGCAGCCGGTCCAGTTCGCCGGCCGCCAGCAGCTGATTGCCGGCGACCAACAATTGCCCTGATCCCTGCTGCGCCTCGCCGCCGAAATCCAGTGCATGCTCAAGATCCAATGCCTCCAGCACGGCATCCACGTCCGGAATCGCGGCCGG
>JBFIIN010000170.1:0-7388 GCA_041601225.1 Oceanococcus sp. | reverse complement strand
TGGCCGCCAGCGGCTGATCCGCCGCCAGCAACAAGGCCCGCATGATTTCTTTACGACTGGCAGTACTCACGCCTCTCCTCCGGCCCCGGCCAGGCGCAAATGCACCGGCGCGTAGGGCGCCTCCTGTTTCAATCCGAGCAATCCGTTGCGCACCAGCTCCAGCACCGCCAGAAACGTCACCACCAGGCCTTTGCGGCCCTCATCCGGATCCCAAAGGTCCACCAGAGCCGCAGCCCGCAACGACTGCAGCTTCTGCAGAATCCGGCTCATGCGCGCGCGCACCGACAGGGGCTCCGCGGTCACCCGGTGCGCCTGCAACATTTCCGCCCGCTGCATCAGTTCCTGGAAAGCCAGCAGCAATTCGCGAAGTTCAGGTGGCGGGGGTCGGGGTGCCTGGATGTCCATGGGCCGCGCCTGAGCCGGAAAAAGATCGCGGTGCATGCGCGGCAGGGCATCAAGCTCCAGAGCCGCCTGCTGCACCTCCGCGTAGGCCTGCAGCCGCCGGGCCAGTTCCGCGCGTGGATCGTCTTCCTCACCCTCCACGACAGGCGGTTTGGGCAGCAGCATGCGCGACTTGATCTCGGCCAGCCAGGCGGCCATGACCAGATACTCGGCCGCCAGATCAAATCGCAACTCATCCATCAGACCGATGTACACCAGATACTGCTCGGTGATCCGCGCAACCGGGATATTGAGAATATCCAGATTTTGTCGGCGAATCAGGTACAGCAACAAATCCAGTGGCCCTTCAAAGGTTTCCAGGATGACTTCCAGCGCATCCGGCGGGATATACAGATCCTGGGGCAACTCGGTCACGGACTTGTCGCCGACCCGTGCCAGTTGTGGCGCGGGCGCGGGCTCGGCCCCGATCTCCACGGTCGTGCTCACACCACCAGCCCGATGGCGTCGTGCACCTGCTCGATCTTGCGCTGCGCCCGCGCACTGGCAAGCTCCGCGCCACGGCGCAGAATGTCATGCAGATAGGCGGGATCGTCCTGCAGTTGCGCGTAGCGCGTCTGGACCGGCTCAATGAATGCGACGACGGCATCGGCGGTATCGCTCTTGAAACGTCCGTAACCGGAATCGCCGTATTCAGCTTCCAGTTCAGCCACCGAACGTCCGCTGACAGCCGAATGTATGCTCAACAGGTTGCTGACGCCCGGTTTGTCGGGCCCGGATCTGACCACGGAGTCCGAATCCGTAACCGCACGCTTGATCTTTTTGGCAATTCGCCGGGGCTCATCCAGCAGCGAAATGAAATTGCCCTCGTTGGCGTCGGATTTGGACATCTTGGCTTCCGGCGTCTGCAATCCCATGATGCGCGCCCCCAGCGGCGGGATGAACGGCTCCGGCACCCGCAGGACCTCGCCATGCGCCTTGTTGAAGCGCTGGGCCACATCACGGGTCAGTTCCAGATGCTGTTTCTGGTCATCGCCGACCGGGACCAGCGCGGTGTCGTACAGCAGGATGTCGGCGGCCATCAGCACCGGGTAATCAAACAGACCAGCATTCAGATTGTCCGGGTTCTTGCTGGACTTGTCCTTGAACTGGGTCATGCGATTGAGTTCGCCCATCATGGTGTAGCAATTCAGTATCCAGGCCAGCTGTGCGTGCCCCGGGACCTGCGACTGAATGAACAGCAGGTTTTTGTCCGGATCGATTCCGCAAGCGATATACAGACTCAGAAAATCCAGGCAACGCTTGCGCAAACCCGCCGGATCCTGGCGCACGGTGATTGCATGCAGATCCACGAGCATGAACAGGCAGTCGTGATCTTCCTGCAGATTGACCCAGTTGCGGATCGCCCCGATGTAATTGCCAATGGTGAGGTGGCCGGAGGGTTGGATTCCGGACAGCAATACGGGCTTGGTCGGGGCGGTCATGGATCAGCTGGCAGCGAATGGAGGCGGCGATTATAGACCGAGCGCGTCGGCGGGCCCCTTTCCCTGACGCACGATGTGCGGATCGTCGCCCGACAGATCGACCACGGTGGTCGGCTCATAGCCGCAGGGACCGCCGTCTATAATCAGATCCAGCTGATTGCTGAGCTCGTCCTGGATCTCCCAGGGTTCGGAAAATGGCAGTTCCCGCCCGGGCAGCAGCAAGGTGCAGCTCAAGATCGGCTCGCCCAGCTCGGCCAGCAGGGCCTGGGCGATCCGGTTGTCCGGCAGCCGCACGCCGATGGTCTTGCGCTTGCCATCGAGCAAGCGGCGCGGGACCTGATGGGAGGCGGTCAGCAAGAAGGTGTAGGGGCCGGGCGTCGTGTGCTTGAGCAAGCGAAAATGCCAGTTGTCCACCCGTGCGAAATTCGCAACTTCGGTCATATTTGCGCAAACCAGGGTGAACAAATGACGCTTGCCGAAGTTGCGCAAGCTGCGAATTCGATCCATCGCCTCCTTGTCACCGAGGTGGCAACCCAGCGCATAACTGGAATCGGTGGGGTAGGCCATGATGGCGCCCTGCTGAATTCGCGCCGCAATCTGGGCCACCAGCCGGGGTTGGGGGTTGTCGGGGTGCAGGCTGAGATAATGGGTGGGCATGGAAAAAAGGCTCAGGCCGGTCCACCCGCCAGCGAACGGTTCGCACGGGAATGCGGCAATGTCAGGGGCAGCGATTATAATGCGCCCATGCGCGGAATGATCGACATGATTCCGGCCCTGCTGTTTGTAGGCGCCGTGTTTCTCACCAATATTTATACAGCCACGGCGATCTTGATCGTGGCGCTGTTCGGGCTTGTCGCCTTTTACGCCGTCGTGGAGAAGCGTCTGCACAAGATGCATTTCGGAACGGCGGTGGCGGCCCTCGTGCTGGGTGGTCTGACCCTGGCCGTGCGCGACCCCTTGTTTATCAAGTACAAACCCACGGTGATCTACGCGGTTTTCGCACTCATCATCACAACCAGCCATTTCATCGGCGAGCGGGTGGTCATGCAGCGTCTCGGACACAAGACCCTGCAGATGCCGGAGGAACTGTGGCGGCGCATCAATATGGCCTGGGCCCTGTTCTTTGCCGGATGCGCCGGTCTCAATGCCGTACTGGCGGTGAGCCTGTCGGACGAACATTGGGCGCTGGTCAAGACCTTTGGGTTTACCGGGTTGATGTTTGTGTTTCTGCTGGCCCATATTCCCTTCGTGCACAGATACCTGCCCGAAGACGGCAAACCCGGCTGATGTGGTACGCCATCATCGCCTGGGACGTCGCCGACAGTCTGCCCCTGCGGCAGCAGGCCCGGCCTGCGCACCTGCAACGCCTGCAGGCGCTGACCGCAGAAGGTCGTCTGCTGCTGGCCGGCCCCATGCCTGCCGTGGACAACGACGACCCCGGTCCGGCCGGTTTCCTGGGCAGCGTGATCGTGGCCGAGTTCGTCGACCTGGACGCCGCACGCGCCTGGGCGCAAGCTGATCCCTACCTGGCCGCTGGTGTGTATCGCGAGGTCCGGGTGGAAGCTTTCATGCCCGTACTGCCATGAGTGATCGTCCGGAGCGCATCAAGGCCTTGCTGGAAAAGGCCCTCAATCCCACCTCGATTCAGGTGGATGACGATAGCGCCGCGCACCGCGGCCATGCCGGAGCGGCATCGGGTGGCGGTCATTACCGGCTGCGCATTCGGGCCCGCGCCTTTGCCGGGCTTGCGCCACTGGAGTGTCATCGCATGATCTATGCAGCCTTGGGCGACATGATGGGGCGGGAGATTCATGCGCTTGCGATCGATGCCCGGGAAGCGTGATCTAGATCACAGACGACCGCCAGACAATTCGCTTAGGCTGTTGGTATCGGGCGCTCTCCCCTGCCCGATGAACCCTGTTCCATCTTTGGCGGCCCGCGGGCCGCCATTTTTTGCCCGTCTGCGTAGCGGCGATTCAGGTTAGGATTCAACCGTGCGCCCCATGACAAGAATCTCCAGCCGCTGGCCCGTAGCCCTGATCTGCGGTGCGCTGCTGGCCGGCTGCAGTCCGCCGGGGCTGGCTCTGGAATGGGCGGCCGGTGTCGCCGCGGCGAGTCTCTATTTTCCGGCCTATCGCGGCTCGGGAGATTCCGCGCTGCTGGCCGTGCCCGTGCCGACTTTCGCCCTGAGCGGCGAGAATTGGCGGATCGGGCGCAATGGCGCCCAGCTCAGGCTCAATGAAAGCGGTCGTCTCAAACTGCAGATCAGCATGTCCGGCGCGCTGCCGGTGAACAGCGATGATTCTGCGGCGCGCAGCGGCATGCCAGATCTCGATCCCAGCCTCGAGATCGGCCCGGCCCTGGTGTACACCGTGCCGCTGCGTGCAGGCCTTGAATTGCGCGGCGAAGGCTTGCTGCGGGCAGTCATTGCCTCGGACTTCAAATCAGCCACCCCGACCGGTTGGGTGGCCAACCCGCGCCTGACCCTCAAATCTCACAGCGCAGGAGACAACAGCCAGTTGAATTTGCGTCTGTCCAGCGGCCCCCTCTGGGCGACCCGAAAATATCATGGCTACTACTACGACGTCACCGCTGAGTTCGCCACCGCACAACGCCCCCGGTTTCGCGCGAGAGGTGGCTATAGCGGCTGGCGCAACAGCCTGTCCAGCCGCTGGCTGCGCGGTCGCCTGGGCGTGTACGGACTACTGAGCTGGGATCTGCTCACGGGCGCAGGCTTTGTCGACAGCCCGCTGATCGAACGCAAATCCTACGTGCTTTTCGGCCTGTTCATCAGCTGGAATCTGGCCCGTAGCAGCGACCGCCTGGCCAGCGAGGACGACTGATCCGGGGCCGCATCAGCGGCCCGTCACACGATCGGCGCGTACTCGCTCAGGTGCGCAACCTTGACCACCAGCGGAAACACATCGTCGTGCGTGAATACGTGCGGCACTTTCACCCCGCTGGCATCTTCAATGAGCTGCAGTACGCTGGCATAAGGAAAATGGTGCAAATGACCATCTTCGGTACACCGCAGCGTGATATGGCCTGCACTGACCTGCAGCAATTCCGCCCCGTCGATACGAAAGGGCTTGTTCAGGTTTATGCCTATGATCTGACCCTGATATTTGGCCAAGATGTCCTGCATGCCGCGCCCTCCGCGCTTACGCCTTGTGCTCTATGGTAAACCCGTTCCGCGCCGGCTTTGCCAAGCGTCGCCGCGGGTGGCCGGCGACCCACGCCGCAAAACTCAGGAACTGTTCTGGGCGGCTGACGCCGAATCATCCCCCAGCATCTGCAGCAGCGCCTTCTCGTCGAGACACGGCACGCCCAGACGCTCGGCCTTGGCCAATTTTGATCCGGCCTTGGCGCCCACCACCAGAAAGTCGGTCTTCGCCGATAGCGAGCTCACGACCCGCCCACCCAGAGCCTGGATGCGCGCCTTGGCGGCGTCCCGGCTCAGGCCGGTCAGGGTTCCGGTCAGCACGAAGCTCAAGCCGGCCAACGCCGCGCTGGAATCGAGGCCGGTCGGCTCCGGCCAATGAATACCCGCGCGCAGCAAAGCCTCTATCACCTCGACATTGCGCGGTTCCGCAAAAAATGCCCGGACATGCCGCGCCACGATGGGACCGACATCGGCAACCTGCAGCAGACTGTCCTCATTGGCGGTCTGCAGCGCATCAAGCGTGCCGTAGTGCGCCGCCAGATTCTGCGCTGTGACTTCGCCAACCTCCCGAATGCCGAGCGCGAACAGGAATCGCGCAAAACTGGTGTGCTTGCTTCTGGCGATCGCCGCGACCAGGTTTGCTGCGGATTTGCGGGCCATCCGTTCCAGCTGTTCCAGCTGTTCGACCTGCAGATGGTAGATCGCGGCCGCCGAGTCCAGCAGTCCGGCATCCACCAGTTGATCGATCAACTTGCTGCCCAGGCCTTCGATGTCCATGGCCCGCCGTGAGGCGAAATGCTTCAGAGCCTCCCGCAGCTGGGCGCTGCAATACAAACCGCCCTCGCAACGCGCGACCGCCTGCTCGTCCACCAGCACCACTGCGGACCCACAGACCGGACATCGCGCAGGCAACGCGACCGCTTGGGCGGTGGCTGGGCGCAGCTCGGGCACGACCCGCACCACTTCGGGAATGACATCGCCGGCGCGGCGCACGACGACGGTATCGCCGATGCGCACGTCCTTGCGCGTAATTTCATCCATGTTGTGCAGAGTCGCATTGCTGACGGTCACCCCACCGACAAACACGGGCTCCAGCCGCGCCACCGGAGTCAGTGCACCGGTGCGTCCGACCTGAAACTCAACGGCGCGTAACACGGTCCGCGCTTCTTCAGCCGGGAACTTATGCGCGATGGCCCAGCGTGGCGCACGCGCGACCTGGCCCAGTTCCTCCCGCTCGGCCAGGCTGTCGACCTTGTACACCACGCCATCGATCTCGAAGGGCAGATCCGCGCGCGCATTCTGCATGCGCTGGTAGAATCTCAGGCAGCCGGCCAGGTCCGGACTGCGTACCAGAAATTCGGTCACCGGCAGGTTCCAGACCCGAAATTGCTCCAGCAGCTCGGCGTGGGTCGTCGGCAAGTTCCAGCCTTCAACGGCGCCGACGGCGTAGGCGAAAAATTGCAGGGGACGGCGGGCCGTCAGCTCCGGATTCAACTGACGCAGACTGCCCGCCGCGGCGTTGCGCGGGTTGACGAATGGCTTCTCACCCGCCGCCATGGCCTGCGCATTCAGACGCAAGAACCCCGCCCGCGGCATCACCACCTCGCCTCGGATTTCGATCAGGGCTGGTGCAGCGCCCTGCAGGCGCAGGGGCACAGAGTGGATCGTGCGCACATTGCTCGTAATGTCCTCGCCGGTCTGGCCGTCACCGCGGGTGGCGCCACGCACCAGCAGGCCATCCTGGTAGGTCAGGCTCACCGCCAGGCCATCGAATTTGGGTTCCGCCGTCCAGTGCGGCTCATGCCCCAGCGCCTTGCGCACGCGCTCACCGAACTCATCCAGTTCGGCCTCACTGAAACAGTTGCTCAGCGACAGCATGGCCTGGCGATGATCCACGGGCTGAAAGCCGGCGAATGGCGGCGCGCCCACCCGCTGAGTCGGTGAATCGGGGCTGATCAGCTCAGGATACCGCGCCTCCAGATCCTCCAGTTCGCGACGCAGGACATCATATTGGGCGTCGCTCAGCTGGGGGTCGTCGAGTACGTAATAACGATAGTCGTGGGCGCGCAGCTGCGCGGCGAGTTCCTGCGCGCGGACCTGCGGACTCGCAGTCAAAGCCCCTGAACTTCCCCGCGAATCTCCTCGATCCGCTCCACGGTTAGCGGCTGCCGCTGGGCGTCCAGCAGTTCACCGTTGATCCTCTCGGCGATCGCCTGTGCGGTTTCCAGCACGTCATCAATGGCTTGCGCACCGGGCGTGGGGCCAGGCAGTTGCAGAAATATGCTGACGCCAGGCGTGGCCAACTGATCCGCATCGGCTGGATCGAGGAAGCCCGGCTTCAC
>JBFIIN010000169.1:0-7544 GCA_041601225.1 Oceanococcus sp. | reverse complement strand
GCGGATCGCGCTCGTAGCCCTGCATGGTGTTGGGCTCAATCACGTCGCAGCGCAGGATGAGGGTCGGTTCTTCGGAGAAAGGGTCCATCACGGCGGTGTCGGCATCCGGCATCAGGATCATGTCGGACTCGTTGATGCCCTTCCAGCCCGCAATCGACGAGCCGTCAAACATCTTCCCGTCTTCAAACAGACTTTCGTCCACCGTGTGCGACGGGACGGTCACATGCTGTTCCTTGCCGCGGGTGTCCGCAAAACGGAAGTCCACAAACTTCACGCCATTCTGTTCCAACAGTTTCAATACGTCGTTAGCCGACATGGATTTCCTCCAAGAATCGTAGAATAAGGGCCGACCGAAGTCGGCACGACATGGCGCTATGGATGCACTAAGCGTGCCAGCCTTAAAAACCCCACAGAACACCGGTTTTCACCGCTTTTGGGCGGCGAAGCTTCGCAGATGCACAAGTCTGGTGCAGGAACTCTGCACCACAATGGCACATCGTGTCGAGGCGAGCGGGAAGTGTAGGCCAGGTATCGCCGGTTCGCTATACTGGAGCGTTTTCACCAGACGAAAATAACCGTGTCAGCGCCAACGTTTCAGGAGCTCATTGCCCGCCTGCAGGATTTTTGGTCGCGGCAAGGCTGCGTTCTCTTGCAGCCGCTGGATAAGGAGGTCGGTGCCGGCACCTTTCATCCGGCCACGTTCTTGCGCTCGCTCGGGCCCGAGCCCTGGAAAGCCGCCTACGTTCAGCCGTCCCGTCGGCCGACCGATGGCCGGTATGGCGAGAATCCGAATCGCTTGCAGCATTATTACCAGTATCAGGTTTTGCTCAAGCCCTCGCCGCCAGACATCCAGGACCTGTATCTCCAGTCGCTGGTTGAACTGGGCTTTGATCCACAGGTTCACGATATCCGCTTTGTCGAGGACAATTGGGAATCGCCGACCCTGGGCGCCTGGGGTCTGGGCTGGGAGGTCTGGCTCAACGGCATGGAAGTCACCCAGTTCACCTATTTTCAACAGGTGGGCGGGCTGGAATGTCGCCCGGTGTCTGGCGAAATAACCTACGGTCTCGAGCGCCTGGCGATGTACGTGCAAGGCGTGGACAGTGTTTATGATCTGGTTTGGGCGCGCGACGGCGGGCAGGTGGTGACCTACGGCGACGTCTATCATCAAAATGAGGTAGAGCAGTCCGCCTATAATTTCGAACTGGCCGATGTCGAGATCTTGCTGGCGCAATTCAACAGCGCGGAACGCGTTTGCCAGGCTCTGATCGAACGTGGACTGCCGCTGCCGGCTTACGAGCGAGTCCTGGAAGCTTCTCATTGTTTCAACCTGCTGGATGCGCGTCAGGCCATATCGGTGACTGAACGTCAGGCTTATATCCTGCGCGTGCGCGGTCTGTCGAAGCTTTGCGCCGAAGCCTATTTTGCGGCGCGCGAAAAACTGGGCTTTCCCATGCTGCACGGAAGCGACGCATGAGCACGCGCGACCTGCTGATTGAAATCGGCTGTGAGGATCTGCCTGCCCGATTTGTTCAGGCCCTGGCCCAGGCATTGGCGGATGGGCTCGAGGCGGGATTGCGTGAACGTCAGATTGAGCACGGCCCGACGCGCGTGTTTGCCACGCCACGTCGCATCGCCGCGTGGATTGCCGCGGTGGCCGAGCAGCAACCAGAGCAGAGCCTAGAGCGGCGTGGCCCGGCGGTTGCGGCGGCATTTCGTGATGGACAGGCCACGCCTGCGGCAACCGGATTTGCACAATCCTGTGGCGTCTCCGTGGAGCAGTTGCAGCGCCTGGAAACCCCAAAGGGCAGCTGGCTTCTTTACCAGGCAGTCCTGCCCGGTGCGCCGACTGCGGAGCTTCTGGATGGGGTTTTCGCCAATGCCTTGCAGAACATGGACAAACTGGTTCCCAAACGCATGCGCTGGGGCGCCGGCGATGCAACTTTCGTGCGACCCGTGCAGTGGCTGTTGGCCTTGTTTGGCAAAGAGGTGCTGCCACTGCGCGGCTTTGGCCTGACCGCCGGTCGCAGCAGCCGGGGTCACCGATTCCACGCCCCGGACGCTATCACGATCTCCGCGGCCGACCAGTACGAGGCGCAGCTACGTGCGGCGCACGTGTGGGCGGACTTTGGTGGGCGTCGCGCCGAAATCGCGCGGCAGATAGCCGCCCTGGGGCGAAGCCTCAACGGCCAAGCCAGGGCGCGGGCCGATTTGCTCGACGAAGTCACCGCTTTGGTGGAATGGCCACAGGCCATCGCCGGACAGATTGAAGCGCGATTTCTGGAGTTGCCTCCGGAAGTCGTGGTGGTCACGATTGAAGACCACCAGCGCTATTTTCCGGTATTCGATGCTCAGGGTCAGTTGCTGCCCGCGTTCATCACGGTTTCCAACATAGAGTCCAGTGATCCGGGCAAGGTCGTACATGGCAACGAGCGGGTAGTGCGCCCCCGTTTGGCCGATGCACTGTTTTTCTGGGAGCAGGACCGCAAGCACGCGCTGGCGGAGCTGCTGCCCCGTTTGCAGGCGGTGACCTATCAGCAGGAACTGGGTTCAGTCGGCGCACGCGTCGAGCGTATGGCCGAACTGGCCCGGGCCAGCGCGGAACAGGTCAGCGACGTGGATCCGGACCAGGCAGCCCGGGCTGCACGCCTGTGCAAAGCCGACCTGGTTTCGCAAATGGTTTACGAGTTTCCGGAGTTGCAGGGCATCATGGGTGGTTACTACGCCCGGGAATCCGGCGAACACCCGGCCGTAGCCGAGGCCATCGCCCAGCACTACGCCCCCAAGCAGTCAGGCGACCCGATTCCGGCCAGTCGCTTGGGTCAAATTGTCGCGCTGACCGACAAGCTGGATGTTCTGGCGGGTATTTTCAGCATCGGCATGAAACCCACCGGCAGCAAGGATCCCTTCGCCTTGCGGCGGGCCGCGATCGGTTGCCTGCGAATACTGCGCGAAGGCAACCTCGCGCTACCTCTGGCCGACTTGCTGAGTCTGGCGATCGATCGGCAACCCGGCGAAAACGCCGGAGCCTGCCACGCAGAGCTGCTGGCGTTCATGCAGGACCGGCTCGAGGCGCTGGTGGTAGATGAGGGTGTGGCGGTGGAATGGTATCGCGCGGTGCGCGCAAGCAAGCCGGTCTCTGTTGCCGAGTTCTTTTCCCGTCTTGATGCACTGGGACAGTTCTTGGAGCTTCCGGCGGCTGGCGTCGTAGCCAGCGCCCACAAACGGGCCCGCAACATTCTACGGCAGGCCGCACTGCAAGAGAGGCCGGAAATTGACCCGGCACGATTCACCGACGCCAGCGAAGGCCAGCTTATGGATCAGGTCCTGGCCTGTGAAACACAGGTGCAAACCGCGATGGATGGCGGCGATTTTGGGGCGGGACTCACCAGCCTTGCAGCCATGGCGCCCGCGCTGGAAGCCTTTTTCGAGGCGGTAATGGTCATGGATGAGAATCCGGCCATTCGCAATAACCGGCTGGGCCTGCTCGCGCGTCTGGATGCGCTATGCCGACGGGTCGCGGATCTGTCGCAACTGGGAAGCTAAGCCCGCGGCTCTTTTGCGTTCTGCTTGGCCTTTCGCGGGTTACTGAAAGCTTTCGTCGCCCCTTCCGCTTGATGGGGCTCTGCCCAATGAACATCACGGGCATTGCCCAAGCGCGGCCTCAGATATGGCCTCGCTAATCAAGTTGCGGTTCAGGCTTCTTCGGTCACGACGGCCCGGCCTGAGCCTTGCGGTAGCCGGGTGGGGATTCGCTGATTCTCTGACCTAAACCCGCCGCCCCTGAGCCGCACAATTTGTCGGGCCGAATGCGATCTGGGGTGGTCAATCCGGATTGCGGGGGGCTTAGCCAAGTGAATCCCTGTGCCGACTGGCTATCCGACCTTGCTCAGGGCTGCTCCTGCCCTCCCCCCTGTCTCGCGCACGGCCGATGGGGTGATGGCAAAGCCATTTGCAAATGGCGGAGCTACAGACTTTCCTGAATCTCAGACAAAAAAAGAGGGGGCCGAAGCCCCCTCTCAATGTCCTAGATGGACTTTTTACAACTTAGCACTCTGTGGCAGTACCCGTGGCCGTTACCTGCGGGCAGGTATAGGTCGAGGATGCCGGCGGAATGGCATTCAGCTCTTCCGGTGCGTTGATCGTGTCACCCGGTACCGAAGTACCCTGGTTCGACTGATCGAACGGGAACACGTTGGTGGTGTTGGCCGCATCCAGCTGGGAGCTCAAACGAATGCCCCCGACCGTCACGATTTGCACCCGATCAGCCGCCTGAATCGCTTCACCCGGATTGACCACCGTGTCGGCATTGTTGGCCGGCATCGGGAAGGTCAGCACGATCCGTACGGCCTGCTGGTCATCACCAGCCACCGTCGCGATATCGTTGCCGTTCTGGTCAATGATCTGTACGGAAGTCGGAGCAATGACTTGGTCATCACCGAATCCGTTCTCATTGATCCCGTTCACACCCGAAGCGATGTATTCGAACTTGGCAGCAGCCCAAGCCGTCAACTCAGCGGGATTGACCACACCATCGTCATTACCGAACGGAGCTTCGTCAGCGTCATGGCCGTTGAAGTCATCCCGTTCGCCAGGCGCACCATTGTTGGCCGGTGCACTGTCGGTGACGAAGAAGGCCTGACCGAAGCGGATATCAACATTGAAGTCAGCCGTGGTGGTACCAGCCGGGCCGTCAGCAGATTTGCCGATGGCGTAGTCGATGCCGCGGTTAACCACGTTCGGGATGAACGGACCCAGGACGCTGGCCATTTCAAAGGACCCGATGTTGGCACCCAGGCCATTGGAGGCCCAGTCCGGCACGGCCGGAGCACCACCAACCGGCGGGCACAGACCGCCATTGGCCCAGCAGTTACCGTTGTTGTCGGTAACCGGACCAAATGACACGCGACCATGCGTCGGCGTCGGGTCAATGCTGCTGCCCGTCAAGGTGGTCAGACCAGCCAGATTGGCGGCGCTATAGGCATCTTCCGCGAACTCACGACCGGCTTGATTCAAGCAGGCGGCAGAGTTGAACGGAGCGCTGTAGGCCGGGTTCGGTGCATTGTTGACCATGAACGGCGCGACGATACGCGTATTGCCGTTGGAGAAGGTCACATTGCCGGCCATTGAGCCGCCACCAGACAGACCGTCCAGATCCAGCGTGATACCACACTCGACGAAGGTCAGCACACCAAAGGCCTGAACCGCTTCGCTGAAATCAGCCAGTACTTTCTGGTGATCGGCAAAGCCGAAGGTCATATGGGCTGGCAGACGGTCATTCAAAGCCACCTGGGCATTTGAATTGGCGCCGGCCGTGTTACCCATGGCCGCCAGGTCAACAATACCGTCGACAACGCTCACCATCACGCCATGGTTCTGGTTGGCCGCAGCAAACACGTTGCTGACCGCCAAGGTGACCAGATCCATGGGCGCACCCAGTTCGTCAACCACGGAACTGGTCGGCGTGACGCCGGACAGACCATCGGTCGGCAAACCCGGGCCGGTGATGGTGGTGCCAACGAGAGGAGCACTGGTGGTCAATGCGGTGCCAGTGACATTCACTGGTTCCGTGATCGCCAGACCCAACACGCGACTGGCGTTCGCGGCCAGAGCCGTAGCACCCGTAGCGTTGTAGTTGCCCGTGACCAGTCCAGCCGGCTGGGCACTCACGTCGGTCAGCTCTTCCTTCAGCGTGTCGTTGGCATAGCCATCGGTGCGCGCTTCGGTGTCGATGGCCTGCGGCGTGATCGCGAAGATCGGCTTGCCGGCGGCATTGGCCAGGAAGTTGCCCGGGGTACCACCACTGCCCACCAGCGAACTGGCGGTCGAGGCGATGACCTGGGACAGCAACTGCAGACCCGTGGTCGGCTCAACGATATCCATCAGCGTCAGGCTGGCCGCAGCCGTGGCGTTCATGTTGCCCAGGCTGTCTTCCGGCGTCACGGTAACAACGTCACCGGGCAGCGGAATGGCGCCGGTTGAGCCGGCGACGTAGACCGTACCGGTCACCGGAGCGACGGAGCCACCATTTGCAGGCGAACCGGCCAGCACTGCGATCGTTGCGGCCACGGAGCCACCACCAGCCAGCGTCAGGCGGCAGGAGTTCCGAATCGCGTTAAATTCGCAGGTGTTTTCCGGAGCGACAGGCACCGTGGCACCGCCGGCATTGCTCAGCAAGGCATTACCGGACACCACAACAACCATGGCATCGGTGGTCACGCCCAGGCGGGCCAGGTTCAAGCGGTAACTCGGAGCGAAGTTGCCATTGGCATCCGCGACCGGAGTAATGGTGATCAGCTGGAAGGCCGTATCAACCGGAACCGCAACGCCGCCGTTCAGCGCCGTACCCAGAGCGTTCTTCCGCGCCTGTGCCTGGTAAACACCGGCCCGGAGACTCGGCGAATCCATGGCTTCAATACCCAGAGCGTAAGCCACGCCGCCAGGCGAAGTGGAGTTGGTCAGGGTATCCAGGAAGCTGGAAGAGGTGCTGCCCAGCAAAGCTGCGGCGGGCGAAGTGTCGGCCGCGGTGAGCTTGGTCAGGGACGGCTGCACGGTGGCCAGATTCACCGGAGTGAAGATGGTCAGTGCCACACCGAGGTGACCCGCCGGGACCGGCGTACCGGCAGGCGTGGCGCCTCCCGCAAGATAGTCGTCAAATGCGATCGCGGTGAACAGCGCAATGTTCTGCACGTTGGTCATCTGATTGCCGTCGCCATTGCGAATGGTGCTGAAGTCGCGGAAATCACCGGTATTCAGGATCACGTCAAAGTTACCCGGCGTCAAAGCCTGCTGGGTCACGATGGTGACGACATTGCCATTCACGGTCACGGAATCGACCGGAACGATATTGTTGCCCTGATCGACGATTACGGAGTTGGCATCGATTTCCGACGGATCCAGATTCTCGTTGAAAACCAGAACAATCGGATTGGCGGCAAGACCGGTCACGTCGTCGTCCAGCACGCCCGTTGCTGCGCCGAAGGCGCCAATCAGCGCACCGACGTCGACGAGGTACGGCGCGACATTATCCAGCTGGTCAGAGATCAGCGTGGCTTGCACCGTGCCGACATTGACGCTGTTGGAGTTCGTGCCCGTGGTGTTGATGCTGTTCGCACCACCCACAGCGCCACAACCCGCGGCCGGAATCACTCCGCCGCCAGCAACATTCGTGAACGCGGTGACATTGAAGCCGAGCATATCGACATCAAGGCATACGTCCTGCGGAACGTTGTTAAAGACGAAGGCGCCGTTGGCGTCAGTCTGGCTGGTCAGTTCAGGCGAACCGTAGGTAACCGCAACGCCCGTGGCCGCACCGTCCTGGTCAAACAGCGTTGCGCGGTAATCCAAGGAGATGGAATTGCCGGCAATCAGATTGCCCGTGGAGGGATTGCGTGCGACGCCGCTCACGGTCACATTGTTGCGTGGCAACTTGACCCGGAACGACAGCAGATAGCCATCGACGAAGGTCGTGTTGGGGCTGGTTGCGCCCGCCTGACCCACGATGGTGCTATCGAAAATCTGAGCGTCAGGCGTCAGATCGACCG
>JBFIIN010000168.1:0-7556 GCA_041601225.1 Oceanococcus sp. | reverse complement strand
GGCGCTGGCAGCGCGCTGGCAGGCCTTGGCGCGGACTCTGCTGGACGCGGTGGGCTGGTCCGCGCGGACAACCCGCGTACATCAGCTGCACAGCGGTGTGGCGCTGGCGCTGTCAGCGCCGCTCGACGCCCTGTATGCCGCCACCGAGATGCAGGAATATCTGTGGGAGCAGCTCAGTACACCGAACCCGGAGAGATTTGAGGCCGCGGTTGCGCGCATCCAGCGGAGCATTGCTGAGGAAAGTCAGCCGGATCTATTGGCCCTGCAGAAGGCGGCCAAGGCCGCCGGTCTGGACTTTCTGAGCGATGATGAGGAGGTATCCGTGGGTACCGGGCGGGGTGCCCAGAGCTGGCCCGTTGCGCGCTTGCCCGCGGTTGCCGACGTCGCTTGGCGCGCGCGCCAGAACATACCGATCGGGCTGGTGACTGGCACCAATGGCAAGACCACGACCGTCCGCTTGCTGTCACGCATCGCGCAGGCCGCGGGGCGACGTCCAGGCGTTTGTTCCACCGACTGGATCGGTGTGGATGGCGAGATCCTGGAGCGGGGCGACTACGCCGGCCCCGGGGGCGCACGCAGTGTCCTGCGTCATCCGGCCGTGGATCTGGCGATCCTGGAAACTGCCCGTGGTGGCCTGTTGCGACGGGGGCTGGGTACGCCGCGTGCGGACGCTGCGCTGATCACGAATATCGCCGAAGATCATCTGGGCGACTTTGGCTCCGAAACCATTGACGAGCTGCTGGCGATCAAGTGGGTGGTCCACCGGGCGCTGGGGGCTCACGGGTGTCTGGTTCTGAACGCCGAGGATTCACGTCTGGTGGCGAAGGCGCGGGATTGGTCCGGTCACCTGATCTGGTTCGGTCGCGATCCGGCGCACGAGGTCTTGCGCCAGCATCATAAGACAGGCGGGCGTATCGTCACGATCCGGGACGCGCAGTTGATCTGCGCCGGGCCTGAAGGCGAGCAGGACATCTGCGCCGTTGCCGACATACCGATCACGGTCGGCGGTCTGGCCCAGCACAACGTGGCGAATGCGCTGGCCGCCGCGGCCCTGGCCTGGGCTTTGAATCTGCCCGGTCCCGCGATCGCGGACGGTCTACGCAGTCTGGCGGCAGCGGATAATCCCGGGCGTTGTAATCTCGTCGCGGTGCGCGATTTTCAGGTTCTGGTGGATTTCGCCCATAACCCGCAGGGCATGGAGGCGATTCTGGACATGGCCAGGGCCTTGCCGGCCCGGCGCCGACTGCTGGCGTTCTCGCAGGCGGGGGATCGGACCGATGTACTGATCCGGGACATGGCCCGAGTGGCCTGGGCGAGCGGTCTGGACCGGGTGCTGGTTGCCGAACTGGCGGCCTACTACCGTGGCCGTCAGCCTGGCGAGGTGTATGGACTGCTCCGCGACGAACTCATCGCGCAGGGCGCCCGCGCCGAGCAGATCGCGCATTACGAGTGGGAGACCGAGAGTCTGGAAGCGGCTTTACAGTGGGCCGGGGCCGGCGATCTGATTATCATGCTCGCCCTGGGGCAACGCCAGGACATCTTGCGCCGGCTGGATGAACTCGCACGCCTGCCCGGACCGGACTCAGGCCAGAGGTAATTCTCGAAGTGGTGATCTTGCAGCCGCTAACGCTGCCGGGTTCGCGCTATTTTTTGGCCGCGGGGGCGCGTTTGGCGCGGCCGTAGCGACCCAGACGGCGCTCATTGAGCTGTTCGACCATATCTTCGACGGCGAGTGTGACGTCTTTGAGCGGTCCCCGGCGACAGCCACGGATCACATTCTTGCCCTGCGCGATCTCGTAGGCGTGCCAGTCGGCACCCGATTGGCCGGGCGGCGGCTTGGCGTTGGAAATCGTAACCAGCTCGTAGGGCTGGCCGCGGGTAGAAAGAGCTTGGGCTTGGGTCATTGCGGAACTTCAGCGGAGACCGTGAACGCCGCGCGGGGTTCTGAAAAAATGGTCTCGGTAAATCCGCCAGTTGGCTACTGGCAGCTGTTCGCATGCGCGAAATGCCGCGCCACGGGTTCCGCAACCTTGGTCGCAGAACCCGGGACGGCTTTGTCAGGGGTTAAAGCGGGCGAATATTCGTCGCCTGCATGCCTTTCGGACCGCGGGCGGGAACGAATTCCACCTGCTGACCTTCGGCCAAGGTCTTGAAGCCACTGCCTTGAATTTCTTTGAAGTGCGCGAACAAATCGTCGCTACCGTCGGCAGGGGTAATAAATCCGAAGCCTTTCGCTTCGTTGAACCACTTAACGGTACCGGTTGCAACATTACTCATGAATACATTCCTCAAACAATATAGACGGGCGAATGCCCGGTATGGGCAAGTGATCAAGGGACATATCAGGAGTTTGAATCAGAAGCTGGTGTAACCAGGCAGCGAAAAACGACGCTGACAGAACAACTTGATGCAATTGCGGATTCAACAGTGCGGCCCCGCGACGCAAATGTCAATCCTTCGCGGCGGAAGTCCGGCGGTGGGGCGGTATGGCGGATGCCTTGAACGCGGCCGGGTCAGTCGAAGTCAGGCCTGCATTTTGCCGGCAATTGATCTACGTCATGGCTGCAACCGAACCGGGCGCCAAGATGGGCGCACGGCTTGTCAAGGTATCGGGTGCGCTAATGGTTCGGGTATTTGAATATGTACTGATCATCACGGCGGTTTTCGCCCCGGTCCTGCTGGGCGTGTCGCTGGCGATGGGCGTCTGAATGCGGGCCGAGCGCTGGGTTCGTCAGGGTCGTGGAAGCTTCAGGACGGCAGGCAAAGGCTTGTCCGGCAAGGCTTGTTGACCGCCGCTCGCGAACCGGCAGAGGTGGTGGCGCGGCCATGGCCCTAGCGCCAAGGGGGGGCGTGCCGCGCAGTGTCTGGCCGGCACGGCGGGACCTGATGCTCAGCCTGTCGGGCGTGCTGCTGGCCATTTTCATGTGGGCCCATATGGTCTTCGTCTCGTCGATACTGATTAGCGATCAGGCCATGTGGCGGGTGGCCCGACTGTTCGAGGGCGCCTACTTTTTTGACCGTCCCTATCCGGTGCTGGTGTCACTGGTCGTGGCCGCAATTTCGCTGCTGCTTGTTCTGCATGTGGTTTTGGCCATTCGAAGAATTCCCCATCGGCATGCGCAGTACGCGCGGTTTCGCGCGCACAGTGCCGGTCTGCGCCACCCCGACACCCAAGCATGGTGGATCCAGCTGGTGACGGGCTTCGTCGTGCTGATCCTGGTGGGCCCGCATCTGCTGCAAATGTTTCTGCATCCGGAGGCCATTGGACCCTACCAATCCGCGGAGCGGGTCTGGAGCGGTCACTGGTGGCCGCTTTACCTGTTGCTGTTGTGGGCCGTGGAATGGCACGCGGCCTTTGGTCTGTATCGTGCGGCGATGAAATGGGGTTGGCCATCCGGGCAAGATCCCGTGCTGCGCCGGCGCTGGCTGAACCGGTGCAAGTGGTTCCTGGTGGTGTTCTTCATCGCGCTGGGGACACTGACCCTGGGGGCCGAGCTCAGGCTGGGCTATCAGAATCGCGATACCCCCGGCCGGATCTATCAACCGGATGAGCGTCCGCATGAACTGATTTCGGAGCGCCATGAAGACAATCCATAGCGATGTGCTGGTGATCGGTGGCGGCCTGGCCGGGCTGCGGGTCGCCATTGGCGCCAGGCGTCGTGGCCGGGAGGTCATTGTTCTGTCGCTGGTGCCCGCCAAGCGTTCCCATTCGGCGGCAGCACAGGGCGGCATGCAGGCCAGCCTGGCCAATGTCATCAAGGGGCAGGGTGACAATGAAGATATGCATTTCGCCGATACTGTACGCGGCAGCGATTGGGGGGCTGACCAGGATGTGGTGCGCATGTTTGTTCACACCGCGCCCAAAGCGGTGCGCGAACTGGCGGCCTGGGGTGTGCCCTGGAGCCGGGTGCAGAGCGGCGACCGTGAAGTCGTAATCAATGGCGAGCGGGTGGTGATCACTGAGCGGGCCGCGGCTCACGGGCTCATCGCCCAACGGGATTTTGGCGGCACCAAGAAGTGGCGTACCTGTCATGTTTCCGATGGCACGGGGCACGCCATGTTGTACGCCATGAACGATCGGGCGATTGCCGAGCAAATTCCGGTTCATGAGCGGGTGGAAGCGCTGGCCCTGATTCATGCTGAGGGTCGTTGTCATGGCGCTGTGGTGCGGGATCTGATCACCGGCGAGCTTACGGCCTATCTGGCCAGGGCGACGGCCATTTGCAGCGGTGGTGCAGGCCGCCTGTATCGGGTGTCCACCAATGCCGTGATCAACGAAGGTATGGGCCATGCCCTGGCCCTGGAATCCGGGCTTGCTCCCCTGGGCAATATGGAGGCTGTGCAGTTTCATCCCACAGCGATATTTCCGGCCGGCATTCTGGTGACCGAGGGCTGCCGTGGCGATGGGGGCCTGTTGCGAGACGGGGCCGGTCACCGGTTCATGCCGGACTACGAGCCCGAGAAGAAGGAGCTTGCCTCGCGCGACGTGGTGTCACGGCGCATGGAGCAGCATATCCACGCTGGACACGGTGCACAGACTCGGTTTGGCGAACATTTGTGGCTGGACATTACCTTGCTGGGCCGCCAACACATCGAGAACAATTTGCGGGAGGTGCTGGAGATCTGCACCAATTTTCTCGGCATTGATGCCACACGCGATTGGATACCAGTGCGGCCCGCGCAGCATTACACCATGGGCGGCGTTCGCACCCATGTCGACGGGCAAAGTCTTGGGCTCAAGGGCCTGTTTGCCGCGGGTGAGTCGGCTTGCTGGGATCTTCATGGTTTCAATCGACTGGGCGGCAACTCGGTAGCCGAGACCGTGGTCGCCGGAATGGTGGTGGGTGAGACGATTGCGGATTTCTGCGACGATCCCGCCAATGCGCTGACGGGGTCTGCCGCCTTGGCCACGCAAGCCATGCGGGCCCAGCAGGCGCAGCTTGCCGCGCTGCTGGATGGAGACGGCCGGGAGAGCGCAACGACGCTGCGGCAGGAAATGCAAAACATCATGACGCAGCGGGTCGGGATTTTCCGGCGCGGGGAAGAGCTGCAGGCGGCAGTGGCCGAGCTGGAGCAGTTGATCCGTCGCAGTCATGCGCTAGGAGTCCGGGAGCGCACCCGTGGCGCGAATCCTGAACTGGTGATGGCATACCGTGTTCAGCGCATGCTCAAGCTGGCCCAATGCATCGCCTTTGGGGCGTGGCAGCGGACGGAAAGCCGCGGCGCGCATTTTCGGGCGGACTTTCCGCGGCGCGATGATGCCCAGTGGCTGAAACGGACGCTGGCCCGTTGGCCGGACCCACACGCGACATTGCCCGAGCTGAGTTACGAAACGCTGGACGTGGGCCAGATGGAATTGCCGCCGGGCTGGCGCGGCTACGGAGCCAAGGATCATGTGCCGCACCCGCTGGCCGCCGCCCGTCAGGCCGAACTGGATCGGGAGGAGCGGCAGGGACGCAGGACCCCACGCTCTGGCAGCGCAGGGCTTCCGGCGCGGCTGCGCGGCCCCAACGAGCGTCTGCCATGACGCAACCACGGCCGCGTCGCCTGCAGCTCTCCATCTTGCGCTACAACCCCCAAAGGCCCCAGCGGCCGCCGCGTGTAGACAGTTTTGTGCTGGACGAGGCGGAGGGCATGACCTTATTTATCGCGCTCAATGAAATTCGCGACAAGCAGGACCCCTCATTGCAATTCGATTTCGTGTGCCGGGCCGGCATTTGCGGCAGTTGCGCGATGGTGATCAATGGCCGTCCAGGCTTGGCGTGCCGCACTTTGACGCAGAACCTCGACGCGGACATTTCACTCGCGCCCCTGCCCAATTTTGAGTTGATCGGCGATCTGTCGGTCAATACGGGCAAATGGATGAGAGGCATGAGCGAGCGACTGCGAACCTGGGTGCATATCCAGGAGGAGGAAGTCGATCTGTCCGCGCTCGAGGAACGTATGGATCCCGATCTTGCTCAGCAGGTCTACGAACTGGATCGCTGCATCGAGTGCGGTTGCTGTTTCGCGGCCTGCGGGTCCGCGCGCATGCGGGAAGACTTTGTCGGCGCCGTGGGCCTGAACAAGATCGCCCGGTACCGGCTGGATCCGCGTGACACGCGGACCGATGCGGATTATTTCGAACTGGTCGGCGGCGATGACGGCGTGTTCGGCTGCATGAGTCTGCTCGCGTGTCACGATGTCTGTCCCAAGAATTTGCCGCTGGAAACGCAACTGGCCTTTATCCGGCGCAAGTTGACCCGCTACGCCCTGTGCGGCTCATCGGGATAGGCCGCGTGCAATTTGCCGCCTCCGATGGGACACTTTGAGCTGAACTGGGTCTTGGGGGTGGGGATGAGCGTTCGGGGATTGTGGGCGATGGGCCGCCTGCTGCTGATGGCTGGACTGGTCGGCGGATTTCATGGTCTGGCCTGGGCCGATGATTTTGAGAGCCTGTTCGAGACCAGCGCTGAGGGCGAATCGTCGGCTCAGGGGGCATCTGCCCCGGCGAACGAGAACGCGGCCGGCAAGGCGTCCCAGGCAGCGCAGGAGTCCGCCCCCGAGGTGATCGAACTAGAGGGCGATGAACGTTCGGCGCTTCCTGCCCAGCGCAGTGGCCGAGCACTGGATGAAATAGTCGTCACGGCGCAGCGCCGCGAGCAAAGCCTGATCGACGTGCCAATTTCAGTAAGCGCATTCAGCAGCGAGAAGCTGCAGGATGCGGGCATCGAGAATCTGAGCGACCTGTCGGAGTACGCCCCCAATTTCAAGCTGGTCGAAGGTGGCCTGGTTCCGCTGATCTACATGCGCGGCGTGGGTTCCGGCTCCAACCAGGGTTTCGAAATGTCGGTGGCGCTGTTTAACGATGGCATCCATCTGGGGCGCCCATTTCAGACCTTGCTGGCGTTTCTGGATGTTGAGCGGGTAGAGGTGCTGAAGGGGCCGCAGAGTATCTTGTTTGGCAAGAATGCCATTGCGGGCGCGGTCAATATCACCTCGGCGAGCCCGACGGAAGAACTGGAGGCCCAGGTGAGTGGCAGTTGGTTCGAACCCTACGCCGACGGCGAACTGGTGGCCCATGTGGCCGGGCCGATCGGCGACAGCTTCGGCGGCCGGCTCGCCGTGCGCCAGCGCAGTGGGGACGGCTATGTCTACAACTTGAGCCAGGAGCGCTATGACGCCGGCCAGGACGAGCAGGCCGCGCGCGGGACAGTGGGTTGGTATCCCTCAGATATTGCGCAACTGGAACTCAAGCTGGAATACAGCGAGCGCAAGCACGCCGGTCGAACCTACCAAGTGGTGGATCGCGGCATCCTGAACGAGTCCGAGGACACCACGGTGGGTCTGGATGACATCCGCGATACCAATGAGCGTGAGCGCACGCGCATCACGAGCCAGGGCCTGACGCTCAGCGGCGAGTTTCAGTTTGGCGAGTACACGCTGGAGACCGTCACGGGCCTGGGTGGTTACGACTTCGTCGACCTGTTTGACGCGGATTCCAGCCGCATCGATACCGTTTATCTGCTGGGTGAGGAGGACTTCTCGCAGTTCAGTCAGGAGCTGCGGTGGATCTC
>JBFIIN010000167.1:0-7586 GCA_041601225.1 Oceanococcus sp. | reverse complement strand
GCAGGCGCTCGCCCTGCGGGGCCAGTGCGGGGGCCCATTGATTATCGAAATGATCAAAGGCGCGGGCGGCCGGAGCTGCAAGCGCGCGACCTGTGTCGAAGCGCCCTGCGGTATCACTCTGGCTGACGAAGACGAGCTGACGCGCCGGATCGCGAAAATCAATCCAGCTTAGCCAGGCGCCAGAGCCAGCGGCCGCCAGCCGCGGCTGCAGCTGGCTGCCCTCTCCTGCGACAGGCCAGCTTGCCGGGCCGCCGCGCCGGGGAATGCGGGGCTGGCCGGCGGGGCTGGCCGGCAGGCGGATATCCGCGAAAACCACGTTCTGCGCATAGGCGTTTTCCAGCCCGTCACCGCTGCCGGGCAGCATCTGTCGGGCGCGCTCCGCCAGCTGCGTGCGCAATCCCGGATCGCAGAGTGCCGAGGGTGCGTCGCTCAGGTTGCTCCAGCCGCCAACGGCCGCCCAACCCGGCTCGGGGGCTTGGCCCATCAGGCAGAGCTCCGAATCGCCGGCCGGACCGGAGACAGCGATCAAAGCCTGGCCATCGAAAGTCAGGTCGCCAAAGTTGCCGGTCAGCATGGGGGTGGCGTTGACCGCCAGCGCCGGGTGCTTTTGCAGCATCCACCAGCCGCCACGTTGAAATTTGTCGGGTGGCCACAGATCATCACCACTGACCCCCCAGCTGCTGAAGGCTTCGGACTGGATCAACAGCTCGGCATCAAGTTGGTCCAGGCGGTCGTTCACGTCCACCATCCAGGCATCCTTGCTGATGACCGTCGCGATGCGCGCGAACGGCAGATCGAACACACGGAGCTGATCGACCGCGATGCCGGTCAGCCCCAGACCGGCCGCTCGTTCGCGCTCGATGGGCACTAGATAGGCCTTGTCCTGAATCGTGAGGAGCCGGCCCGTCGGGCCGAACAGAAAGTTGCGGTTGAATACCTCCGGCGCCGTGGCCTCGTAGGCGGGACCCTCGCCGACTTCCGGATCACGCAACAGTTCCGCCGCGGGCTCTGTCGCCAGTTCGAATGCCGCCAAATTGGAGCTCACGGTCAGATAAACCGCGTATTCGGCGGCGAGCTCGCCGAAGGTCTCCATGATGAGCCGGGCCAGGGTGTCGGTCAGCGCCAATTGCAGCAGCTGGCCGGGCGAGTCCACGCCCGGGAATTTGGCCGCGTAATAGCCCAGCTGCGGGGCATAGGGGGCGGCCAGGCTGGCGATACCGGGGATCGCGCCGTCGGGTTCCAGCAGCTCGCGACTCAGGCTGCCACGTGCGCCCAGCAAATAAGCCATCAGCGTCTGGTTTTCGGGAAAGGTCACCAGGTTGGGCACCCCGCGACGCAGCCGTGGGGCGATCTGGGCGACAAACAGCTCGCGGATGGCCGCATCGAAGCTGGCGTAATCGCTGACCCGTGACAATTCGTGCTTGTAGGCCACGGCGAACACGCGGAACTCGCGGTCGGTGGCGCCAGCCGCGCCGATCCAAAGCAGGCTGGCTAGAATCAGAATGTTGCGCATCCGCTGATCCTTACCCAGGATCGCCCGGCGGGCAAGCCGGTCGCCGCGGTCGCCCGGGCTCAATCGGCAAGGGAAGAGGTATGTCGGAATTCTTGTATCAGTTGCGCTTGCTGCGGCCCGGCGTCGTGGCTGAGAGCCCTACGCCCGCGGAAACGGAAAGCCTGCGTCAGCACGTGGTCTATCTGGAGGATCTGGCCGCCCGCGGGATCCTGCGTCTGGCCGGCCGTACCCAGCTGCCCGGAACCCGGACCTTTGGTATCGCCCTGCTGCGCGGGGTCGATGCCGAACAGGCCGCCGGCATCATGCGTGCCGATCCTGCGGTCCGTGACGGAGTCAGGCAAGCAGAGCTGTTCCCTTTTCGCACCGCGGTGGACGGGCTCGCCGGGTAGGTCGGCGGCCCGGCTAACGCAATGCGCTGCAGATGACGCCGTCACCGCCCACCCAGCCGCGATAAAGCGCGTTGGTGCTGAACGGCAGCTGGATGCCGCCCTGGCCGTCGATGGCGATGCAGCCACCCGCACCGCCCAGCGCCGTCAATTCGGCCAGGCCAAGATCCAGCGCTGCCGCCATGGGGATCTGTGCAAAGCGCATGCGCGCACTCACGGTGCGGGCAAAGGCCGTCCGGATAAAGGACTCACCGTGACCGGTTGTCGAAACCGCGCAGTGGGTGTCGGCCCAGGTGCCGGCGCCGATGATGGCGGAATCGCCGAGTCGTCCCGGCCATTGGTTGGTCATGCCGCCGGTCGAGGTGGCCGCGGCCAGATTGCCGGCGGCGTCACGCGCCACAGCCCCCACGGTGCCGAAAGATTCATCATGGTCCAGGGCATAGCCGCCGGTCTGGCGAATCCGCTCCAGCTGGGCGCTGCGCTCGGCGGTGATCAAATCGGCCTGACGAGCGCCCGTGAGCCCGTGGTTCAGTCCGTAGTCATCGGCGCCCGGGCCGACCAGCATCACGTGTCGTCCTTCGTCAAGCAAGGTGCGACAGAGCTGGATTGGGTTCTTCAGCGCCGTCACCGCGCCCGCCGCCGCCGCACGGGCACTGGCCCCATCCATCAGACTGGCATCCATTTCCACCCGGCCGGCGCTGGTGAGCACCGCGCCGTGGCCGGCGTTGAACAAGGGGCAATCTTCCAGCTGCTGGACCGCCAGAACGACGGCTTCAAGGGCCGTGCCACCGCCAGCCAGCAAGTCCCAGGTGGCGCGGGTCACGCTGTCCAGGGCGGCCAGGTAGGGCGCATCCACCGCGGCCGGGCGTTCCGGAATATCGCCGGCGCCACCGTGTATGGCCAGCCGGATGAGGTCCTTATTGACCATGCTTGAGTTCGTTCAGAATTCGTTGCGCGCCATAGACCACGCGCAGGGCTTCCAGCATGGCCGCGCTATGCACGGCCACGGCGCGGTTGTAGCGCGCGTCGTAGAGGAAGCCGCCACCCAGGGAGTGGATGTTGCCGTCGAAAATCAGCCCCACGAGTTCGGCCTTGCGGTTGATGACCGGGCTCCCGGAATTCCCCCCAATGATGTCGTTTGTCGTGACAAAATTCATGCGGGTCGTGAAATCTAGGTCGGCTTCGTGACGCAACCAGCTGGCGGGAAGATCGTAGGGCGGTGCGCCGGTGGCGCGGGCGAAGGTGCCGCCGATCGTCGTGAAGGGCAGAACCGGTTTGCCGCGCTCCTCCCAGCCGCGCACCGTGCCGTAGCTCAGGCGCAGGGTAAAGGTCGCGTCGGGATAGGTTCCGGTGCCGTAAACCTGGAAAACGGCCTGGGCAATCTTTTCGCCGTTGCGTTCTTCTACCGATTCGACTTCATCTTCGTAGCGCTTGCGGATCGCGCGGGCCAGGGGGTCGACGCGCATGGCGAGCTGAATCATAGGGTCGGTGGATGCCGCGATGGCCGCCGCGCCGCCATCCCACAGGCTCTTGCGCAAACTGACATCGGCCAGCCGCGAATCCTGCACGACGCGCCTGGCCAGCGCCGCGGGCGATTCCTGGCCGAGCACCAGACGGACTGCGGGATGGTCGGCGCCCAGGTTCTCACGCAGCTTTTCCAGGCTCCAGGCCAGCTTGACGACTTCCAGCTCGGGATAAATCGGTGCGGCGGAGAACAGGGTCTGGGTGACCCGCGGCAGCGCTGCCTCACTGAATTCGCGCAGCCGCTCGCCGTCAGGCTTGGGCCGCTCCGCGGCGGCACGCACCAGTTGCCGGGCGATTCCGAACAGCTCCGACGCGAAGCCGCGTTGATACTCCAGAAATGAGAACTCCGTATATATATCCCGCCAGATGGTCGAGGCCCGCTCGATGGCCTGCCATGCGTCGCCGTAAGCCTGCCGCCAGCGCTTCTTCTTGTTGATGCTTGTCTGCAATGCGGCTTCGGTCGCGCGCTTGGTCGCGAAAAATTCCGGGTCCACCAGGGCGGCATGGCGTCCGCGATACGCTTTCAGGCCGTTTTCGATGCTGAACAGATCTGATTGGCTGATCCGCGCCTGTTCGGCGCCCTGCGCGCCGAATTGCTTGAGCAGGCCGCGAAACTCGGCCAGATAGATCATCCGCTCCGGCAGGATCACATCGCGCAGGACGGCCAACTGGGCCGCTGTCAGCAGGCGCTGCGTGGCCCCTGGGTGGCCGGTCACGAACACCAGCTCGCCCTCGTATGCACCGGCGGATTGCCAGGGGAAGAAGTCGGCGACCTGCGCGGGCGCGTCCGCTTCGTAGGCGCGCAGCAGACTCATGTCCAAATCGTAGCGCGGGAAATTGAAGTTGTCGGGGTCACCGCCAAAGAAGGCGATGCTGGACTCGGGTGCGAAGACCAGGCGCACATCCTGATATCGCCGGTAGCGATAAAGATGGTACTGGCCGCCGTGATACAGGGTTACCACATCGCAGCGACGCGCCTGCGGCTGGTCGCCCAGGCATTCGCGTTCGATGGCTGATTTCACCGCCTTGCGCGCCGTATTGGCGGCGCGTTCGTCCAGGTCTGCGGTGGCTGCGCGGACGCGCTGCGTAACATCTCTAATTTCCTGCAGCTGATTGATCTCGATGTCCGGGCAGATCCGCTCGTCGGCCCGGGTCTCTGCATAAAAACCTTGGGCAACCAGATTGTCTGTGCGGGTGGACAGCTGCGATACACAGTGCGACACGCAATGGTTGTTGGTCAGGATCAGGCCCTGGTCGCTGACAAAAGAGCCCGAGCAGCCGCCGGCGAGGCGCACCGATGCCCGCTGCACCTTGTCGACCCAGGCGGGGTCAGGGTCGAAGTCGTAGCCGGTCTGCAATTGCCCGGCCGGCAGGTTGTTCAGGGTCCACATGCCCTCGTCCGCCCAGCTCACGTGGACGATCAGCAGCAGGCCGAGGCCCAGTATCGGTTTCATCAATAAATTCCGCAGGAAATGAGTCATGGTCATTCGGGTTTCTGTCGCAGCTTAGGATTGTAATTCAGTGTCCGGCGCAGCGGCCGCGGCCGCGGGATCTGCGCACAGGGCACGGGCCGGCAGGCTCATCCCCGATCCCGTGCGTGAATGCGGCTGATCAGCACGTCCTTTTCGATCCACAGGCCATTGAGCCAAGCCTGGAAGCGGCTCCGGTACTCGGTGTCATGCAGGTAATCGCCGCTGCACAGCTCCGGCGGGATAGGTCGCTGGCGGATGTCGACATGCAGCGGGTCCAGGCGCCCGCAGAGAAATTGCCAAAAATCGCTGGGCGCCCCCTGGGGGTAGACGATGGTCATGTCCAGCAGACCGTGCAGCTGGTCGCCCATAGAATTGAGAACCAGCGCGGCGCCGCCCGATTTGGGGCGCAACAAATTGGTGAATTCAGCGCCCTGAGCCGCCTGCTTTTTCGGACTGAAGCGGGTGCCTTCCACGAAATCGACCATGGTGACCGGAATCTCGCGCAGCTTGCGGCAGGATTCGCGGGTGGTCTGTATGTCCTCCAGCGCCAGCTGCGGATTCCGCGCAATCGCCGCCTTGCTGTGCCGCTTCATGAACGGACAGTCCATGGCCCAGCACGCAAAGCCGATGATCGGCACCCATAACAGTTCGTATTTGATGAAGAAACGAAAGAAGGGAATGCGGTCCTGCATGATGGCGGCCAACACGATGATATCGGCCCAGGATTGGTGGTTGCAGATCAGAAAATAGCTACGACCCGGCACGACCTCGGAGACGCCCTCGATACGCCAGCGCGGACTATGCAGGACCCGGATGATCCAGTACAGGTTCCGGCCCCAGATATAGCCCGCCTTGTTCATGGCCAGAGAGCAGCGTCGCCGCAACGGGGGATGGGGGACTAGCAGCTTGAGCAGCGCTGGCGGCAGCACCAGCAACACGAAGACCGCGGTGATGTGGATCAGCACCACGCTACCGGTCAGCAAGCCGATCAGCGGTGCAGGCAGCCCTCGCAGCATGATTCCTTCCCTTTCTCGTGCGCCCCGTTCGCTTTATGGGACGAGCCCCGGCGCGAGTCGGATCGCCGACGGCCGCGCGCGGCGCTAGCTTGCGGCCAGCAGATGATAAGCCGGACTGAGTTCATGGACCGCCGCGATCATGGCGCCGGCATGCTCCGGATCGACGCCCGGGGTAATCCCATGCCCCAGGTTGAAGACGTGGCCTGGTCCGGCGCCATAGGACTCCAGGATTTCCGCCACCCCGGCCCGAATCGCTGCGGGCGGACCCAGCAAGGTGGCCGGGTCCAGATTGCCCTGCAGAGCCACCTGCGCACCGACGCGTGCGCGGGCCGCGCCGATATCCACCGTCCAATCCAGGCCCAGGCCATCAAAGCCAGCCGCGGCCTGCGCCTCCAGCCACTGTCCGCCGCCCTTGGTAAACCAGACGATGGGAACCTCACGGTCCTGCGCCGTGCGTTGCAGTTGCTGCAGGATGCGTTGGCCGGGACTTAAAGAAAAATTCTGATAGTCGCTGGGCGTCAGCGTGCCGCCCCAGGTATCAAAGATCATCAGCGCCTGGGCGCCCGCGGCGACTTGGGCATTGAGATACAGGGCGACGGCGTCGGCCAGTTTGTTGAGCAGACGTTCCAGGGCTTGGGGGTCTTCATAGCGCAGGCGCTTGATGCGGGCGAAGTCGCGGCTGGAGCCGCCCTCGACCATATAGGTCGCCAGGGTCCAGGGGCTGCCCGCGAAACCGATCAGCGGCACCGAGCCGTCCAGCGCTGTGCGGATAGTCCGCACGGCATCCATGACATAGCGCAATTCGGTTTCCGGGTCGGGTACGCCGAGCGCGTCAATAGCCGCCGCGTCACGCACGGGTCGTTCAAACTTTGGGCCCTCGCCTTCGGCAAAGTGCAAACCCAGGCCCATGGCATCAGGCACCGTGAGGATGTCGGAGAACAAGATAGCCGCATCCAGCGGAAAGCGGCGCAGAGGCTGCAAGGTCACCTCGCAGGCCAGCTCAGGATTGGTGCACAGGCCCATGAAACCGTCCACGCTGGCGCGCAGCTTGCGATACTCGGGCAGATAACGTCCGGCCTGACGCATCATCCACACCGGCGTGCGGTCTACGGGCTGGCGCAGCAGGGCGCGCAGCAATCGATCGTTTTCTAAGCTCACGTTGATCTCTTTGAAATCCGTCAGAGGTATCGCTCTTGGCGCCGGGTGACTATGGCGCCAGGGCCTGCGCGATTTCGGCCTGCATCGCGGCAGCGGCGGCGCGCGGGTCGGCGGCATCCCGAATGGGTCGCCCAACCACCAGATAGTCGGCACCCTGGGCAATGGCCTGGGCCGGCGACAGCACGCGCTTCTGATCGTCACTGGGTCGGTTGTCCACCGGGCGAATTCCCGGAGTGACGGCGATCAGGTCGTCCAGGCCATCGGCGCGCAAGGCGCTGACCTCCAGTCCCGAGGACACCACCCCATCGCAGCCGGCCGCGAGTGCCCGTTTGGCGCGCGAGCGCACCAGGGTTTCCACATCGCAGGCAAAACCCAGGTCGTCCAGGTCGCCCCGGTCCAGGCTGGTCAGGGCGGTCACCGCCAGCACCTGGACGCGGTCGGCAGCGTCGGCGGCGGCACGCATCATGCCGTCGTTGCCGTGGACGGTGGTGAAGGTCACCGGCAGGCGATCGATCTG
>JBFIIN010000166.1:0-7593 GCA_041601225.1 Oceanococcus sp. | reverse complement strand
GAACCTTTTGGTGGCGGCGCTGCATGGAGCAGTCGCGCTCGCCCAGATGAATCACATTGCCGTGCTGGTCGGCCAGCACCTGGACTTCAACGTGACGCGGCGTTTCCAGGTACTTCTCCAGGAATACGGCATCGCTGCCAAACGCCGCGGCGGCCTCCTGGCGGGCCAGCCCCACGCCGCGCTCCAGTTCGGCGGCGGTGCGCACAACGTGCATGCCGCGACCGCCACCGCCTGCGGCCGCCTTGACCAGCACGGGGTAGCCTATGCCGTCGGCGATTCTGCCGCAGGTCGCTGAATCTTTGGGAAGGACGCCGTTGGAGCCCGGTACGCAGGGCACCCCGGCCTTGCGCATGGCGGCGATCGCCTCGGTTTTTTCGCCCATCAGCCGGATGGTTTCCGGGCGCGGGCCGATGAATACGAAACCGCTTTTTTCAACGCTCTCGGCGAAATCGGCGTTCTCGGACAGGAAGCCATAGCCCGGGTGAATGGCGCCCGCGCCGGTGACTTCCGCGGCGCTGATAATGCTGCCCATGTTCAGGTAGCTCTTGGCGGCGGCTGGGGGGCCTATGCACACCGACTCGTCGGCCAGCAAGACATGTTTCTGGTCGCGGTCGGCACTGGAATAGACCGCCACGGTTTTCAGGCCGAGTTCCCGACAGGCGCGCTGGATGCGCAAGGCGATTTCGCCGCGGTTGGCGATCAGAACCTTGTCAAATGGTGCGGCCACGGCGGTCGCGCTCCTGGTCGTTCAGTCGATGCGGAACAGCGGCTGATCGTACTCCACCGGCTGTTCGTTCTCGGCCAAGATTTCCGTGATCACACCGCTGCGGGGCGATTCGATCTGGTTGAGCATTTTCATCGCTTCAATGATGCAAAGAGTTTGGCCGACTTTTACCGTTTGTCCGATTTCCACGAAGGGCGCCGTCCCGGGCGACGGTGAGCGATAGAAGGTGCCTACCATGGGCGACGGAACAATGTTTTTGGAGTCGGCTGCTGGAGGCGCGGCGGCTGCGGGTTGGGGGGCGGGCGGCGGAGCCGCGGGTGCGGCGGCCACGGGCTGTGGAGCGGCGTTCAGATGGCCGCCTCGAAGGATGCGAATCGCTTCTTCACCCTCCCGGATTTCCAGCTCGGTGACGTCCGATTCTTCGACCAGTTCAATCAATTTCTTGATCTTGCGTATATCCATCAGGCCTGTCCGCTGGTGGCGAGCTGTGAAATCACGGCATCGAGCGCCAATACATAGCCCTGGGGGCCAAATCCGGAAATTACGCCAACGGCGACATCCGAGAAGTAAGATCTGTGCCGAAATTCCTCGCGCGCATGCACATTGCTCAGGTGAATTTCGATGAACGGGATCGCCACGGCCAGCAGGGCGTCACGCAGCGCGATGCTGGTGTGGGTCAGGGCGGCCGGGTTAAGCAGGATATATTGGACGCCGTCGTCACCCGCCTGATGGACCCGTTCGATCAGTGTGGCTTCGCTGTTACTTTGCAAACAGCTGAGCCGGTGGCCGGCAGCGCTGGCCTGCTGCATCAAGTGCTGCTCGATTTCGGCCAGGCTCTGGACGCCATAGAGCACGGGCTCGCGCGTGCCAAGACGGTTCAAGTTGGGGCCATTTAGCAGCAGGATGGCGCTCACGTGCGCTCCGCGCAAAGTTCGTGCGGGCAGTTTGCCGGATTGATCTCGGTTTGTATAGATAGTGGAACATCGCCGCCGGTTTATTACAATTGGCTACGAGTTCGCTGAACTTGTGTCAGCTTGGCGCTACAGATGCGGTTCCAGCAGCTGCCGGATGTCAGCAGCACTCAGGTCGCCCGAATGACGCTCCAGAATCTTGCCGTCGCGACCGATCAAGACCGAAAACGGCAGGCCGCCCACTTCGTCTCCCAGGGCATCCATGAGGGGCACGATGGCGGATTCGCCGAGCAGCACCGGATAATTGATTCCGGCCTGCGCGACATAGGCGCGTACCGCCTCCGTGTTATCAAGCGCGGGTCCGATGATCTGCAATCCGGCTGCGGCGTACTTATTCTGCGCGGTGATCAGCAGCGGGATTTCTTTCAGGCAGGGTGTGCACCAGGTGGCCCAGAAATTCAGCAATACCAGTTTGCCGTCCCATTCCGAGATGTGGCGCCGGTTGTTGTCCAGGTCGACCAGACTGAAATCGGGGCGCAGCACGGGTTCGGGGCCGGCCTGGCTTTGCCACCACAGGCCCGCCGCAATGCCGCCCACAATGCCGCCCACGGCCACACCAATGAGCACCATCCTCATGGCTTGGCGGCCGTTGGCATGATGATGGGCAAACTTTCGCTCCGGGGTGGATAGCACAGTCCGGCCTCCGCACAGCCCTGATAACGAACCTCCAGGGTCAGTTCCTGGCCCGCGGTGGATATCGGCAATACCAGCACGGCACTCAAATCCTCGTAGTAGACCTCGACCTCGCCGAAATGCTCATCCACTTTGGCATGGCCCGCGGGCAATTTGATCCGCGTATCCAGTTCGTCCTTCGCATCCAGCAAACGAAATTGCAGGCGGTGGCGGTACAGATAATAGTCGGGCGCGATGGTCCATCGCGCTTCGATTTCCTGCGGACCGGTGGCGATGGCGGACAGGCTGAAGGCCTGCTCGGCAGGCAGGAAGCCGCCGCCGTTGCGGCTTGTCTGGTCAAACAGGTCCGCGCTCGCGCAGCCGCTCCAGCCGAGCAGCGCGACGCAGATAATTTTAGCTGTGCGAGTCATTCACCCAATCCAAGTAGCCTGGCAATCCGTCCCTGACCGGGACCGCCAGAATCTCCGGAAGTTCGTAAGGGTGCAGTTCCAGCAGGCGGGTCTGGAGCGCAGGATACCGGCTTCGCGCGGCCTTGATGATGAGCAGGTTTTCGTTGTCCTGGCGGACTTCGCCCTGCCAGCGATAAACCGACTGGACGCCTGCAACGATATTGACACAGGCAGCCAGCCCCTCGCTGACAAGCGTGCGCGCCAGCTCCGCAGCGTGGCTGGCCGGACAGCTGCAGAATGTGACATCGACCTCGGGCATGGCAGCGCAGTCCAAAGCGGCCAATGATAAATTAAGCGTCGCTGCAGATGCGGCGCTTGAAGCAAAGCCATCATGCCCACCGCTCCAATCTCACTCGGACGCCTGCTGCGTCTGGCCGGTCCGCTGGTGGCCGCGCAAGTCGCGTTTCTGGGCATGCATACCACCGATACCCTGATTGCCGGTCGTCTGGGCGCGGAAGCCCTGGCCGCCGTGGCGGTAGGCAATGCGGTGATGATGTCGGGCTTCGTGACCTTCATGGGCTTCTGCATGGCGGTGTCGCCGGGTGTGGCGCAGCGCCATGGCGCGGGTACGCAAATTGCCGAGCTGCGCAGTTTCATGTTGGCCGGCGGCAGCCTGGCCGTGCTGTTGTGGACTCTGTGGGGGGCGCTGTTGTGGACCTTGCCGCCCTGGATTTTGCCCTGGTTGCAGCTCGAACCCGCAGTGGCGGCGCAGGCCACCGGTTATATGCGGGCGGTGGCCCTGGGCACGCCGGCCCTGGGTCTGTTCTTCGCCGGCCGCAATCTGCTGGAGGGATTGGGATATAGCCGGCCGATCATGTGGCTGGGCATCATGGCCTTGCTGCTCAATATTCCATTGGATTTTGCGTTCATGCTCGGCTGGGGGCCGTTCCCGGCGCTGGGCGCCACGGGTTGCGGGGTGGCGACTGCCCTGGTCGATTGGGCCCTGGCCTTGGCGGTCTTGATTACGGTTTATCGGGATCCGCGCTTTCGCGCCTATGCCCCGCGGCGCGCCGATCGTCTGCGCCGGGTCGATTTGGTCGAACTGCTGCAGGTCGGCTCGCCCATAGCCGCGGCTCTGTTCTTCGAGCATCTGATTTTTGCGCTGGGTGGCTTGCTCATGGCGCGCTTCAGCACGGAAGCCATCGCGGCCCACCAGATCACGCTGAATTTTGTGGCCATGATGTTCATGGTTCCTATTGGCCTGGCCCAGGCGACCAGCGTGCTGGTCGGACAGGCCGTTGGCCGGCGTGTTGGCCCGGATGCGCGCCGGGCGGGTTGGCTGGGGTATCAGGCGGTCGCCGCCTTTGCGGTGCTGATGGCGATCCCGATGCTGGTGATGCCCGAGGCCATTCTGCGTCTGTATACCGACGATACGACCGTGATACCGCTGGGTGTGGTGTTGTTGCGCGTTGCCGGCGCCATGCATCTGTTCGATGCCTTGCAGGCCCTTGGGGCGGGAGCGCTGCGTGGCTACAAGGACACCAGCATGATTCTGCTCATCACCTTGCTGGCCTATTGGGGCGTCGGATTTCCGGTGTGCTTGTGGCTGGCCTTTGCCCAGTCCTGGGGGCCTTCCGGCATCTGGTGGGGCTTCTCCGCGGGTCTGGCGGTGGCCGCGCTGCTCTTGGCCTGGCGCTTCCAGCGCATTAGTCTGCGCCCGCTGGTTCCCATTGGAGTGGCCGCCCATGTCGGCGACTGATTACAGTTTGTTGTGCCGTCAGGCCCAGGCCCTGTTGCGCGGCGAAACCGACCGGATCGCCAACGCGGCGAATCTGGCCGCGCTCATTTTTCACAATGTTGCCGACCTCAACTGGGCCGGGTTCTATTTCCGCCAGGGCGACGAACTGATCCTGGGGCCGTTCCAGGGTCAGCCGGCCTGCGTGCGCATACCCTGGGGTCAGGGCGTCTGTGGCACCGCGGCGGCCCGGGGGCGCAGCCTGCTGGTGGATGATGTGCACGAATTTCCCGGCCATATCGTCTGCGACGCCGCCTCGCAGTCCGAGTTGGTGGTGCCGTTGGTCGAGCGCCAGCAGGTGGTGGGCGTGCTGGACCTGGACAGTCCCCGACCGGCGCGCTTTGATGCGGCGGACCGCGAGGGATTTGAACAATTGGCGGCGCTTTACCTGCAACCGGGCTCAGCCTAGGGCAGCGCATGTTGTATCCTCGCGCCCCTTATTTGCTTGCTGAGAGTATTCGGGATGAGCGCCAATCGTCGCAGCCGGACCATTACCGCCGGTGTCGAGCGGGCACCCAATCGCGCCATGCTGCGCGCCGTGGGGTTCAGCGATGCCGACTTCGATAAACCCATCATTGGGGTGGCCAACGGCCATTCGACGATGAATCCCTGCAATGCGGGTCTGGGACCGCTGGCCGACCGCGCGGATGCCGCGCTGCGCGAAGCCGGCGCCATGCCGCAGACCTTCGGCTTTCCGACCGTCACCGATGGCATCTCCATGGGCACCGATGGCATGCGCTTTTCGCTGGTGTCGCGTGAAGTGATCGCCGACGCCATTGAGGTTGCCGTGGAAAGCCAGTGGATGGATGGCGTGCTCTGCGTAGGTGGCTGCGACAAGAACATGCCCGGCTCGATGATCGCGCTGGCGCGCATGAATGTGCCCGGCATCTTCTGCTACGGCGGCACGATCAAACCCGGCCGCTGGAAGGGCGAGGATTTGACCATCGTTTCGCCCTTTGAAGCGGTGGGTGCGTTTACCGCGGGCAAGATGAGTCAGGAAGATTTCGACGGCATCGAACGCAATGCCTGCCCAAGTTTCGGGGCTTGCGGTGGCATGTATACCGCCAACACCATGTCATCGGCCTTCGAGGCCCTGGGCATGAGCCTGCTCGGCTCCTCGCAAATGGCCAATCCCGATGCGGAAAAGGCCGATTCGGTGGCAGCCAGTGCTGCAGTTTTGGTCGAAGCCGTTAAGAACAATCTGAAGCCGCGCGATATCGTGACGCGCAAATCGATAGAGAACGCGATTGCCCTGGTCATGGCCACCGGCGGCTCCACCAACGCGGTGCTGCACTTCCTGGCGATCGCCCATGCCGCGGGCGTGGAATGGACCCTGGATGACTTCGAGCGCATCCGCGCCCGCACCCCGGTGCTTTGCGATCTCAAACCGTCGGGACGCTACGTGGCGGTGGATTTGCATCGGGCTGGCGGCGTGCCGCAGGTGCTCAAGATACTGCTGGCCAACGGTCTGGTGCACGGCGACTGCATCACCATCACGGGCCGGACCCTGGCCGAAGAACTGGAGTCCGTGCCGGCGCAGCCGCGCGCCGATCAGGACGTGATTCGCGGCATCGATAATCCCATGTATGCCAGCGGCCATCTGGCCGTGCTGCGCGGCAATCTCGCGCCGGAAGGCTGTGTGGCCAAGATCACGGGCCTGAAGAACCCCGTGATTACCGGGCCGGCCAGATGCTTTGATTCCGAAGACGCCGCCATGGCCGCCATCATGGCCGACCAGATTCAGGCCGGCGACGTGCTGGTGATCCGCTACGAAGGCCCCAAGGGCGGGCCGGGCATGCGCGAAATGCTGGCGCCGACTTCCGCCCTGATCGGCAAGGGTCTGGGCGAAAGCGTCGGTTTGATTACCGATGGCCGTTTTTCGGGTGGAACCTGGGGCATGGTGGTTGGGCACGTCGCGCCTGAAGCCGCGGTGGGTGGACCCATCGCACTGGTGCGCGACGGGGATTCCATAACCATTGACGCGCATAAACAGTTGATTGAACTGCATGTCGAAGCCGCGGAATTGCTGGCGCGGCAGCAGGCTTGGCAGGCGCCGGCGCCGCGGGCCACGCAGGGCGTATTGGCCAAATTTGCACGGCTGGTCTCTTCGGCCAGCTTGGGCGCCGTGACCGACGGTTAGTCCCTGGCCTCGAACACCAGGGCTCGGGGCTCGTCGACTGGCGCGAGACAGCGGCCGCGATAGCACAGATAGGCAAGCGGCCCGGCGGCCGCGGTTTTCCCGGCCAGACCGGCCGGCAAGCCAGGACTATCCGCGGGAATACAGTACATGCGCGCCGGGGCCGGCAATTGCGCACGCCAGGCGTTGGTCTCTGCCGCATCAGCGCGCAGGATCACCGTAGGCTGTGCCTGCTGCAGATTGGCCAGCGCCAGCAACAGGCTCAGATGAGATGTCGGGTAGCGCGTCAGCGCCGTGCTGGCGGCTTGCAGGATACCTTCCGCGGCTTGCAGATAGCGCGGTTCACCCAGCAGATCTCCCAGTGCCAGCAGCGCCTGCGCGGCGATGCCGTTGCCCGATGGCAGAGCCTCGTCAATGAACGGCACCGGCCGATGTATCAGATCCGGATCGGCTGCCGAGAAATATAGCGCGCCATCGCCAGCGAAGATTTCGAGCATGGCGTCGGCCATTGCGCAGCCCCACTGCAGCAGCTGGCTGTCCCAGCGCCATTGCAGGCCCAGCACGATGGCCTGCAGGCTGAAGGCGTAATCGTCGAGATAGCCCGGGCCACCGACGGTTCCGGTCTGGCTCACTGCCGCCAGCCGACCGTCGCGCCAGTGCTGGGTGTGCAAAGCCTTGAGTATCTGGCTGCCCAGCTCTCCCCACGCGGGTCGATCGCAGGCCAGGGCCGCGGCGAACAGGCCTTCGGCCAGCAGGGCATTCCAGCCGCTGATCAGCTTGTGATCCCGCCCTGGTCGCACCCGCTGTTCGCGAGCGGCAAAGAGCCGGCTATGACAGGCGCGCAGCCGCTCGGCCTGTTGGTTATCCATATCCGGCGATGGCGCCCGCAAATGCCAGCGCCCTTCAAAATTGGGCGTGCCGGCCAGTCCGTGGGCGTCGCGCAG
>JBFIIN010000165.1:0-7604 GCA_041601225.1 Oceanococcus sp. | reverse complement strand
GGCAACGCCAGCGACCGGGCGATGGCCAGCGCGGCCAGCTGCGTGCCCGGCAGCGGCCGCGCGAAACGCAGGCGCCCCGCTGCCGCGGCGCCAACTTGCAAGCCAATCTCTCCCGATGCTGGCCCCAGGCGCAGCGGTGTGGCCGCGCCACCGTCCGCGGCGAAGCCGGCATCCATCCCGATCAGGACCTGTCCGCCCGCCGGGTCTGTTCCCCGCCCGGCCTGCAGGCCAAGTTGACCACGCAGTTCGAATTCGCCGTGCAGGGTCATCTGCCCGCGATCACCGGCTCGCTTTGCGCCGGTCTTGAGCGGCCAGGTCAGCTGCAGTGGCGGATCCAGGTGCCGCAGCGGCACCAGCGGTCGACCGCCAGGCCGGACTGGGCCTGCAAACGCTGTCTGAGCAAACTCCAGGCCGCGATCAGCTGCGCGGCCGACACCTTGCCTATCAGAAACTGCTCGAACTCATCGAATACGCCCTTGAGTGTGGCGTAGTGCCGGTCTTCGATGAACCGCGAACTCTTTTCCAGCCAGAACCGCGTCCGGTTCAGCTGTTCGGAGAATTTCTCGACATTGCCGGGCGTCGCCCGGGTCCACAAAGTGTCGGTCGACAGCTTCAGTTCGCACAGGGAACCCCAAAGCTCGCGGTAGATGTCGAACTGGCTTTCCGAATAACGCATCAGCACGGCTTTCAGCCCATCGAAATGGACTTCGTATTCCTTCTTGATGCGTTCGATTTCTTCCCGATACCGCTGCTGGTCCTGTGCCAGGATGCGCCCGGCCCAGACCCGACCTAGCCAGGCGGACAAGCCGCCGATGATCACTGCCGTGCCACCGACGGACCCCATGACGGCCACAACGAGATCATTCACAGCGCGCCACCGAAGCCAAGCCCAAATGCCGACGCCAATTCGAAATTCACGGGCTTCAAACGCATGATCAGCGTTCCTCCGAGAGCACGGTCGCGTCGGTCCGTTTGAAAACATCGGCAAACGCCGTGCGGTGCACGCAAACAACGACGCGCAGCAACACGGCACAGCGGGTGACAGGCAAAACGTTTTCTAGGCAGGTCGCCGGCGTGGATTTCGACGATCGATCATGCCAGACGCCGGACGCCCAGCAAGCGGGACTTGGGATACCGCCCGATGCTCACCGAATCGCCCTGGTTCCCACCCAGTACCAGCACCATTGAACCCTCGACGCCAGCATAGAGCCCTACGTGTCCGGGGGCCTCGATGACATCCGGGCCCGGCTGTTTGCCGCCTCCACGTTTGAAGATCACGAGGTCAAAACCCGGCTCGGCCTGAGTCAGATCGATCACTTCACCCACCAGTAGCCAGGATCGGGCCCGCAGGCTTTTCGAGCGGGGCAGCCTGAGCAGCCAAGCGATGTAATTCGCGAACGCCGAGCACCAGGGCACGGAATCGTCATCCGGCCAATCGCCATCCAGCTTGAGCATCGCCAGGATTTGCGGGTTTGAGGTCGTGCCATCCACCTCGCTGATACCAACGAACCGTTGCGCCAGGTCGTAGGCTGATATCTCGATCTTGTTCATTGCTCCCTCCGAAACTAACCACCTCAATAACGCAGACGTCCCATAGGCACCCTCGTTGCCGCGTCACGGCTTGGGCTTGCCGACCCCACGGGCGCGCTGAACGACTCGCGAAATCCCGCTGACAGCGTCATACCAGAACGGCGCGCCAAGGCCTGCCAGCACCGCCGTCAGCAGGATGCCGAACACCCACATCAGCCAACCTCCCAGATTGTTCCTGTGCAGATAGTCATCCGAAACATCAGCTTGAAACCCCGCATGCGGAAAATATGACCACCCGATCGGGAACCCCAATCCCGGAAGCGCACCTAACTGTTTCCGGCCTTCGTTGAAGGCCGCCTTGAGATCCTCTTTAGTGACCGCTGCCTTGCCTTTGTCCTTCTCCAGTTCCGCGACCAGCGCGACGTAGTAGTCGTTGACAAAGGCATCGCTATGGGCAATCACTTCCTGCCGCAGGCTCTGGTTCCTGACATACGAGTCCGCGAGGAAAATGCTGTCGATATTGAGCACCACCGCAAGGATCAAAGCGACCCCAGTGGCCCACAGCCGGGAATTCTCGCGAAACGACTGGGTGAACCTGTCCCCGACAAGCTCATAGCGCCGCCCAAGCTCGTCAAAAACCATCTGTGCCTTGTCGCCTAGTTCCGTCAGCAGCTCCTGACCCAAAGAGGAACGTTTCAGGCGTTCCTGAATCTCCTCGGTCGATACATCAACCAGTCTCGCGAGTTCATCCGGTTTAAACAGATCGGACATCTGGAGCTTGCCCAATGCCTCCGAAAGCTGCCCCGTCACCTCCTGCGAAACCTGCCGTTCAAGCCGTTTCAATTCGCGGGTAACGACAGGCTGCAATTCGCCTTCGACAAACTCCGCCAGCATGTTCTGCAGTTCGGTATTGCGCAGCTTTGCCGTATTGCGCAAGACACGGACGATCTGCGACACGATCGTCGACACCACCAGCATGGTCAGTGCAAATGCGAGCGCGGCATCAAGAAAAGGCATGGCAGGCTCCGCCTGGAATGACATTATTCTACTTGGGAAATAACCTCGGCGGAAATCTCTCGTTCGCAGAATTACTCATCTGACTTCCGCCCCCGGGTGGGAATCATTCCCGGTGATTGAACAGGAAATTCCAAAATCCCGGGCACTGGCAAAGATGTTCATCGGCTAGCGCAGATTTCGGCAAATCGCTGTGAAATCTACGTCTGATCTCATGTTAATGCCCCTCATGCCCGATGGCCGTTGAAATCGCGTGTCCGTTGCGTTTCAAATTTAAAGTCGAGTTCGAGCTACCCAACACATCACGCGATTCTAGGCTTTCGGGCGCGAATCAAGACCTATAACACGGCCATTTCAGTGGCCGGTACAAAGTGCATTGCAAAAACCTAACCCAGGGCGGGAAAACAACTGCGACCACCACCAATTCGGGCTGGATTGGTGGTGCAGGTGAACAAACCGACATTAAATACTGCGCCTCCAAAGTCCTGCCAAGGGGGGCGATCAAGGGCCTATATTCACAAACTGTCTTTTGAATGTGGAACGCCTCAAGTCGTCAGCAGCGGCGCGACTAATGTTCATTGCAACTCAATATGGCAAAAAAGTTCCGGATCCAATTTAAGTGTTCATTCGGTTGGGGCCGTAGACTTGTCATTGAACGGATATCCTGATGCCAATTCTGGAAACGCAAAATGGGTGGCCTATGTCAGCCAACTCGCAATCATGCACGGCTGGTGGTGCGCAACTGGTCAGGGTCTGCGACTTCCGTGCACAGAAAATCAGTGTCAAAACCATACAGTGGCAAAAACTGGCAGACGACCAAATTTCGCTCAGGAAAATCAGCTTCCCAACCGTCCCCGCGCCTCATGGCATAGATGCCATCGTCACGCTGTAGGCCAATAATTTGGCCATGAATTTTTGTTGCACTATTTTCGGGTCGACAAAGACAAATAACGCATCACCGACCCCAAAGGTGTCGCAGCAGATGGTTCTACCGATGTAGCGGTCAAAGCGATGGCTCGCGGAACGACCGGGAAGCTTATGCAAGCTGCCCCTGTCCTTCGACCGCTTCCAGTTCTTGTGGAAAAGTCTTTAGTCAAACAAGGTCCATAGACCTGTGGCGGCAGACCTTGCGCATGAGCTCGCGTCATTCTGTGATGAGGGACTGGCCGCCGCGCGCAAGGAATCGGTGACGGTGCTGGGGCCGGCTGGGGTGGTGAGCCGGCATTGAGCCGACCAGCCGGGTGCGCGGGGAAGGCTCCGCGCGCCGACCCGCTCAAGGCGGAAGGCGCAGCAGGCCCGGGTGCAACTCGCGGATGTCCGGGCAGCCGATCAGCGCCAGCGTGCGCTCGAACTCGGCCTGCAGGATCTGCAGCGCGCGTTCGACGCCCGCCTGACCGGCCGCCGCCAGGCCGTACAGATAGGGCCGGCCGATGCCCACCGCCTTGGCGCCCAGCGCCAGGGCCTTGACCACGTCATGACCGCGGCGGATGCCGCCGTCGAGCACGATATCCACCTGTTCGCCCACCGCGGCGACGATGTCCGGCAGCAGGTCGATGCTGGCCGGGCTGGTGTCCAGCTGCCGGCCGCCGTGATTCGAGACCCAGACGCAATCGGCGCCGATTTCGACCGCGCGCTGGGCGTCCGCGGCGGTGCTGATGCCCTTGATCGCCAGCGGCCCGCCCCAGGCCTCTTTCAGCCAGCGCGCATAGGCCCAGTCCACCGAGTGGTCGAACTGGCTGTCGATGAAATCGCTGACTGACAGCCCGGGCGGCGGCGGCGGGAAATTGGCCGGCTCGATCTTCGGGCTGGTCGCGATGTCCCACAGGTAGCGCGGCCGGCTGAGCAGCTGCGCGGCAAGTGACAGGCTGGGCTTGGGCGGCACGGTGAATCGATTGCGCGGATCGCGTTCCCGGTTGCCGGCCACGGCCAGATCCACGGTCAGGATGATGCCGGAAAAGCCTGCCGCGCGGATGCGCTCCAGGATGCCGGTCACCAGCTCACGGTCGCGCCAGACATAGATCTGAAACCATTTGGGGCCGCGGCTGTGGCGGGCGATCTCCTCCACCGGCACGGTGGCCAGGGTCGAGGTCGAATAGATGATCCCCCGGGCCTGGGCCGCTGCCGCGACCGCGCACTCGCCGGCCGGTGGGTGGAACAGGCGGTTGCCGGCGGCCGGTGCGAGCAGCATCGGCAACGCGCAGGGCGCGCCCATCACCGCGGTGGCCGTGTGCAGGCGGCTGACGTCGACCAGGGTCCTGAAATACAGCTGGTAATCGTCGAAGCGGCGGCTGTTGCGCGCTAGCGTCACCTCGTCATCGGCGCCGCCATCGATGTAGTCGAACACGAAGCGCGGCACGCGCCGGCGCGCGGCCTGGCGCAGTTCGGCGATGTTCAGAGCTTGTCTGATTGCGGCCATCCGGTGTTCTCCCCCATGCGTCCGGCGCGCAGCGCTGACGCGACCGCGCTGGGCCTGCGTATTTCACTACAGCGATGCCCGGCCTCGGATGATCTGGATCAAGCGCGGCTGGTCCCGGCGCTCATTGGGCCTGGCGGTCGGGGCGGCAGCGCCCGCCTGCAAAACCGTCAGGGCGCGGGTCGCGCTCCCGGGATCCCGCTACGGTGTTTGAATGATGAACGCTCGAAGCCGGCCACAAAAGATGACGAGACCCCCGGCCACGCCTGCACCAGCCCATTCGCCTGTCCGGGCTGTGGCAAACCGATGATCGTCATGCAGATCCTGCCGCCAGCCTCCGCGACCAAGCCGCCGGCACGGGCTTCACCATGACAGCCGCCCGCCGCATTCCCGTCCGAACATTCAAGCCGCCTAACGCGGTGGCGTGGGCCGTGCTGCGCCGACTCACTGAACCCGCCCGGCGACCACATCAATGCCAGCCTCAGCCCCCTCCGTCACATCGTCTGCTGATGGAGAGGCCCTCCCGAAAGCGGACGATCGGCGCCCAAGGCAGGCCCCACCAAGCCTTCGTGCCAGATCAAATCCCCATAGCGTCCGTGCTCCCGAAAAGCTCTGCGCACTGATCCCCCGGTTTCCTCCCCCGGGGATTCCCCGCCGGCTGCCCGGCCAACGTCGGGGAGCCCGTCAGCGGCCACGCCTGTGGGCAGCCATCAAGCACTTGCCCGCCACACCCATTCCTTAGCCATTCGACCCACCCTGCTTAGCAGTTCACCGAGTTAATCCCATACGGCTGCAAATGGCTCCGATGCCCAGCCGCTGGGGTAGCGCGCCTCGGGCAGTGGATAACCTCCGACAACGACATCGCCTTGACCATCCTGGTAGTCAAGCCAGGGAACGGTCTTGGTGCCTTCGCCAAGTCCCGGCTGGCTGTAGTCACACACGCCGTCGACGAACAAGCTCTCAAGCTGCGTCCACTGCGCCTCCGTCAGCGGCACCGCCCCATAGTCATCGTCACGTGAAAACGGCTTGCGCTGGCAATCGTAGTTGGTCGCGAAATGATCCGCTCCGGCGACCGTCCGTGGCGTTCCATAGGCGTAGGGCGTACGCAGCAGCTCCACACAGATTTCATCTGCCACTTTGTGGCCCAGTCCATCGCTACATTGGTCATGGATATCCGCGGGTTTGTTGGCAATGATCCGTTCGCTGAGCGGACGGTCACGGGCATCCGCTTCGACCGCCGTCAGCCATCGATCCATCGCAAAAAAACTCTGCTCGAAATAGAAGGGGTCACCGAAAATCACGATGGGTCCACCCCACATCACGTGATTGTCGTGATGGCCGAATTCGCGATCCAAGCGCCAGCGCGTCCACCAGGCATGAACGGTGTCATGCGCCGCCCCTGGATCGGGTCCGAAAAAGTTGATGATGGCGACCGAATCCAGATTATTCGTGACATTTCCCGCGCCGCCACGAAAAGCCGCAGCAATCGCCCCATCGGACGAGCGGGAGCGCTCGGCCTGGGGCCGCATATCGAAATCAAAACCACCGATTTTGAGGTTCAAGTCGACAAATTGTCCCGGTGTGATTTGGCCCGTCTGCAGCAACTGCAAACCGTATTGAATACCTTTATTACCGGCTGGAACCTGGGTGACTTCTATCGGCTGATCCCCACTTTTTGCCGGGACCAACTCGGTACCCCAGATGTGTTTGTACCACTCGATGGCACCACAACGTACGCCTTCGGGGTTGTTCGTGGGATGGTAGGTCGCATCCCCGGCGCAATTCCCACTGGTCGTGACGGCTGGCAAAAAGAGTCCATCATCCCCTACGACCGCATTGGCGTGACTGATATGCCCTTCAACCAGCCCGAACTGATGGGGCGACCAGACAACCCCTTGCCCCCATCGCTCGGGGAACTCGAAATACTGGCGCAGCAAGTGGTTATCAAAAAACTGCACCGCCGGCGATATGCTGTCAGGGTAGGCACACGTGGTGAGTAAGCCCTGGTAGATTCCCGGATAGGCATTGGCCACGGTTTGCTGGGTGATGGCCCCACCAGAACAACCTGTACCCATCGTGTAACGCAGTTCGCCGTAGCGCTCCACCAGGCGCTCCTTGGCCATCATCATGGACTCCGCCTGCAGCACCACATCGCAGTTGTGACCATTGTTATTTAGCGCCGTGGACAGCACGGCAAACCCTTGCTCCAAGGCAATGACATAAGTGTCTTCGAGCAGCGGCGGCGCAAACCCGGTCACCCCGCTGACATCTCCCAACGGAGGATTAGACGGCTGGAAGCTCATGTTGCAGCCACCACCATGGGGAATCAGGAGTTTGTGATTGAATTGCGATTGCGGCTGGGTGGCTGACCAGTCTTCACCGAGCTTGTCTAGCACCATGATCGTGTAGCGATCACGGTCCTGAAAACCGTCTTCCCGGCGCACAATGAACGGCAAGGTTTCACCATTCTGCGTTGTCGCCTGGGCCACATCAGCCGGCATGCCCTGCTCGGGATCAAATTCGATCAACCCTGTTGAAGTCGGATTCGACGATTTGTAGAAGTAACGGTAACTCACCTCGATGTTGCAATCGTTCAGCTCACTCGGCAGACCTGCGGCGCAGGTATCCCAGTCTTTGAGTCGATGCT
>JBFIIN010000164.1:0-7616 GCA_041601225.1 Oceanococcus sp. | reverse complement strand
TGGGCTGGCTGAGCTTCGCCACCGAAAACTGGGATCTGCTGTCCGCGCAGCTCGACCCCGCCGGCGCGGTCAGCGAGCCGCAACGCGTGGATGACGCCGATCATGAGGCCGGCACCCTGCGGGAGCGCGGCCACAGCTCTCCCGTGCTGCTCGCGGGCCCCGACGGCGATCTGCTGGCGGTCTGGAGCGACCTGCGCTGGCCCTATGTCAAGCCGCAGATTCGGCTTGCCCGGACGGCCACGGGAACTCCCTGGTCTCCCAGCTGGCGCGCGGATGGCCAGCCCCTGAACTTCGAAGCCCGGCAACTGGATGCCCGCGACCCGCATGAAAGCCGCGGCCAGGCCTTTCCGACGGCCGCGTTCGACTCCCGCGGCACGCTGTTCGTGGCCTGGCAGGAAGCCGATCTGCAAGGCCAGCCCGGCATTTATCTGGTGCAGTCGCTGGACACCGTGCTGCGCTTTTCCGCTCCGCGCCGGGTGTCCGCTGACACCGCCGCTTACCGCCCGCAGTTGGCCGTCAGCGGCCAACAGGTCCACCTCCTCTACGAGCAGCGCACGGGGCGCGGTGGCATGGTGCTGATGCACAGACGGCTGGCGAACGGAACTTGGTCGGCGGCCCGGCGCCTGGACCCCAGCGCCGCGCTGGACAGCGTGCAGCGGCATGCGCGTCCGCTGATTGCGAACAACGAACTGATTGTGGTCTTCGAAGACCAGCGCGCAGCTGATGCGGATGTGCTGTGGATGCGCCTGGGTGACGCCGAGCCCCGGCGCGTCGATGACGGCCCGGCCGGCAGCCAGGCCCGGGTGCCCACGGCCACCGTTGTCGGCAGCGATCTGCTGGTGGCCTGGCAGGATGATCGCGAGGGCCCGGAAAAATTGCGCACCACCCGGATCAGCCTGGCCTCGGGCGGGAATCGCATTGGCGGTCCGCTCTCCCTGTTGCTGCTTGGCCTGCTCGCCTGGGCCGGACTGAACTCCTATCGATACCGACCATGACTGACGAATCCAGTTGCAGCTGGGCTGCGCGCTCCCCGGAGGAGCAGCATTATCATGACCACGAATGGGGGGTCCCCATCGCCGATGACCGCAAACTCTTCGAGTTCGTCATTCTGGAAGGCGCCCAGGCCGGCCTGTCCTGGACCACCATCATCAAGCGGCGCGAAGGCTATCGACGGGCGCTGGCCGGTTTCGATCCGGTCAAGGTTGCGCGCTTTGACGCCGCCGACCAGCAGCGACTGCTGGCCGACCCCGGCATCATTCGCAATCGCGCCAAGGTGAAGTCGCATATCGCCAATGCCCAGGCGTTTCTGGCAGTCCAGACCGAGTTCGGCAGCTTCGCGCGCTACATCTGGGATTTCGTGGACGGCAAGCCGATCCAGAACGCATGGCATAGCCTGGCCGAACTCCCGGCAAAAACCGCGCTTTCGGACCGAATCTCCAAGGACCTCAAGCAACGCGGCTTCAGTTTCATGGGCAGCACCATTGTGTATGCCCACATGCAGGCCACCGGCATGATCAACGACCATGTGCTGGCCTGCCCGCGCCACGCCGCGGTAGCGCTTATGGCGGAAAAATTCTCAGTCGATTCGGGCTAAGCTTCGTCGGCCTGAAATTGATTGTTGACCATGCCGGCAGTACGCGGCGAGGGTTCCGTGCGTTTCTGCTGCCAGTCATCATGGGGCCGGACATAAGGCAGCCGCGCCTCGATCCCATATTCGATTGTCGGCGTGAACGCCGCAGGATGATCCAGGCTGCCCAGGGTCACGCAGATCCACTCGGATTCGTTGTAGGCGAAGGTCAGCGGGGTACCGCAGCGCGCACAGAAACCCCGCCGCGCCACGGTCGAAGACGCAAAAAAGCTGGGCTCTTCATCGGTCCAGCGCAGATGGGCCTTGCGCACCGGCGCCAGACCAGCGAACACATTCCCGACCGCCCGCTGGCACATGCGGCAGTGGCAATAATGCACGCCCTGTGGCGTCGAACGCACCTCGTAACGCACTGCGCCGCATTGACAACCACCGCTGAACCGGGCCGGTTTGCTTTCACCATCCTCAGCCATGATTCGTCCTGGATCGAGTGTGCTTCGATGCTGCGCCATACGCAGCAAATCCTCAAGTCCGGCCGGCGCGGGCGAGGATCATCGTGACGCCGGTTGACCGGCGCCGACCGCGCAGCACGCCTATAATCGCGGGCATGCCGGAGCCGCAGGACGCGAGCTCGGGGTATCGCCTCAAGGATCTCGGGCCCGACCTTCATGTCTGCGCGCATTGCCACAATCCTGATTGCTCGCCGGCAGCTGTGGGCGGCACTCAGCTGCATGACCGTGCTGTTGCTGGCTACGGGCTTGCCCCGGCTCGACTTCATTCACGATTACAAGATCTTCTTCGAGCCCGACGACCCGCGGCTCGTCGCCCACGAGCAGCTGCAAGCCCGTTTTGTTGGCGCAGACAATGTCGCGTTCATCATTCAGGTGCGACCACCCGGCAAGGTCATTGCTCGGCGCAACCTGCAGTCCGTTGCTGAGCTCACTCAGGCGGCCTGGACTCTGCCCTATGCGCGGCGCGTCGATTCGCTGACCAACCAGCCGCTCACAGATGCCGCCGGGGATTCTCTGGAAGTGTTTGCCTTGTTCGACGAACCGGACTCGTTATCGGCAGAGGAATTGCAGCGACGCATCCCGGTGGCCCTGGGCTCGCGAGCCATACGTGACCGCTTTATCAGTCCCGGCGCAGAAACCACCCTGATCAATGTGACGCTTAATTTGCCCCATGATCGGGGGTCCGCAGCGGGCGCGGCCAATACCGCCGTCATGCAGGCCGCGCGGGCTCTGGCCAGCCAGGCCATGGCGAGTAATTCTGCGCTGAACATTGGCCTGTATGGCGTGGCACCGGTTCACCAGAGTTTTCAGGAAACCGCCTTCGCCGACATGCTGTACTTCGGCCCGCAGATGGCCCTGATCATCGGCCTCGTGCTGTGGTTTGTGCTGCGCTCCTGGGTCGCACTGACCGGCATGGGAATCATCATTGGCGCGACGATCGCCGGCACCATGGGCGCCGCGGGCTGGCTGGACCTGCCGCTGAATCAGGTCACGATGGTGGTGCCGACCATCGTCATGGTGCTGTGCATCTGTGACTCGATTCATCTCGTTGTCACCTACTTTCAGCAACGCCAGGCCGGTCATGAGCCGCAGGCTGCCATGCACCGGAGTCTGGAGATCAATCTGCTGCCGGTGCTGGTTACCAGTGTGACCACAGCCGTCGGCCTGCTGTGCCTGTTGTTCAGCGTTTCGCCACCCTTTCGCGATCTGGGCCTGATGGCAGCACTCGGCGTCATCCTCGCCTACCCGCTCACCCTGAGCTTGATTCCGGCCATCCTGCTGAGATTTCCGCCACAGCTTTCGACACACTGGGCGACACTGGACGCGCTGGCCCGCCCGGTGAGCGGACTTGTGAGGCGGCGGGCCGGCACCCTTGTGCTCTTCGCCATGGTGGTCTCACTGGCGAGCATCCCGGCCGCATGGAGCAATCGCATGGTGGACAGCATCATCGACTACTTTGACGACAGCGTGCCGGTGAAGCAGGCGGCCCGGGCCCTGGATCGGCACCTGGGCGGAACGCACAGCTTGCGTTACAGCCTGTCCGCGGAACAGTTTGGCGATATCAGTCATCCGGAATACATCAATCGGATCGCGCAGTTGACCCACTGGCTACGCGCGCAGGCTCATGTCGGACACGTCAGTTCGCTGGTGGACCTGCTGGAAGAGCTGAATGCGAATTTCAACGGCGGCCTGCCGCAAAAACCGGCGCTGCCGCAGGATGCGGCGCTCATCGGGCAGTATCTGTTCGCTTATGAGCTGTTGCTGCCGTACGGCTTCGACATCAATCATCTGATCGACTTCCAACGCACGCGGAGTTTGCTCACGGTGTCGCTCCGCGCGGTGAAGTCCGATGAAATCGTCGCGATCGATCAGAAGATTCGCGGCTGGCTCGATGCCCATGCCCCGACCATTGCCTATACAAGCGCAAGTGAGAGCCTGATGTTTGCGGAATTGGGCCAGCGCAATATCCGCAGCATGCTGCTGGGCTCGCTGGTGGCCTTGCTCACCATGACCGCGGTGATGATCATGGCTCTGCGCTCGCTGCGCATCGGCCTGCTCAGTCTCATTCCCAATCTGTTCCCGATCGTCATCGCCTTCGGGGTCTGGAATCTGGTGAGCGGCGAGGTCAATCTGGCCGCGGCGGTCATTTTCAGCATGACGCTGGGTATCGTCGTCGACGATACGGTGCACTTTCTGTCCAGATACCTGCAGCTGCGGCGCCAGGGCGACACTGTGGATCGGGCCATAGAGCGTACGCTCCGCGGTGTCGGCATCGCCATATTCGCGACCACGGTCGTACTGACCTTGGGATTCTTGAGTCTGGCGCGCTCGCAATTCACCCCGAATGCGCTGACCGGCATGTTGGTCAGTCTGACCTTGGGCGCCGCGCTGATTTACGATTTGCTCTTTCTGCCTGCGATGCTGGCCTTCGCGGCGCGCTGGCGGGGCAAGCTGGCTCCCCTTACCCTATCGGCGACCGGCGACGTCCCGGCCGGTCAAAATTCGGATCGCAAATGACATTCTCTGAGCGGCTGGTCGAATCTCTGGTGCGGCAGCGCTTGCGCTGGGCGGTCCTGTCCCTGCTGCTGGCGCTCCTGCTGGGCGCCGGCATTAGCCAGTTGATCTTTGTGAATGACTACAAGATCTTCTTTGATCCGGACGATCCACAACTGATCGCCCATCTAGCTCTGCAGGATGAATTCACCAAAAGTGACAATGTGGCCTTCATCCTGGGTGTGGACGACGGCACCCTGTTCCGCCCCGACCGCCTGCAGGCCATCGAATCCCTGACCGAGGAGCTGTGGCATATCCCGCATGCGGTGCGGGTAGATTCGCTGACCAACTATCAGTTTTCCGAAGCCCGGGACGACGACCTGCATGTTTTTCCGCTGTTCGAAGGCGCCGCCGAACTGGGCCAGGCCGAAATCGACCGGCGCGCCGCACTCGCCCTGGCCGACCGCGTGCTGCAAAGCAATGTCATCAGCCGGGATGGCCGGACCTCATACATCAACGTGCGCTTGGAAATGCCGGTCGAGAGCGTGGTCGAAGCCGGCGCGGCCACCGCCGAGATCGTCCGCTTTGCCCGTCAGCGCGCGATGGGGTTCGCCGCGGACAATCCGGACTTCACGATATTTCCCATGGGCGTCACCGTGATCGATCAGGCCTTTCACGAAGAAACCCTGGAAGACCTCGTGACTTTGGTTCCACAGATGTTCCTGGTCATCGTTCTGCTCACCGCCGCCTTGCTGCGCTCGCTCATGGCCACCGCGGCCATAGTCGCGGTCATCGCTCTGACGCTGCCGGCGACGATGGGACTCGCCGGTTGGCTGGGTTTTGACATCAATCAGATCAATGCCGCCGCGCCCACCATTATCCTCACTCTCTGCGTTTGTGACGGTGTCCATGTGCTGGTGAGCCACGTGCATGAAATGCGCGGGGGACGCACGGGCGCGCAGGCCCTGGGCAGCGCATTGCGGATCAATCTGCAGCCCATCTTTCTGACCAGCGCGACCACGGCGATTGGCTTTGTATGCCTGAACTTCAGCGACTCACCGCCGTTTCGCGACCTGGGCAATATCACCGCCATCGGCGTCCTGCTGGCCTTTGTCTTTACGCTTGGCGTGATACCGTTGTTTGCGGGCTCAATGAAACCGGGCCGCGGCCGCAGCGGCGATGCCGGCACCGGCATGATGGAGAAACTCGCCGGACCGGTCCTTGAGCAGCGCGGGGCGGCGCTGGTGCTGGGTTTGCTTATCGCCGGAACGCTGATCGCGGCGGCGCCTCGCAATGAACTCACCGACAGCACCATCGACTATTTCCACCCCGACACCCAGGTGCGTCGGGCAGCGACCTATCTGGAAGAGCGGCTGACGGGCATGGATGCCCTGAGCTACTCGCTGCCGGCCGGCAATGCCGGAGGCATCGCCGACCCCCGCTACCTGGCCCAGCTCGACGCGTTCACACGCTGGTATCGCGCCCAGCCGGAAGTCGCGCATGTCGCCTCGTTCAGCGACGTGATGCGGCGCCTGAACCGAAATATGCACGGCGATGACCCGGCCTACGACCAGCTGCCTGAATCCCGCGAACTGGCCGCCCAGTACCTGCTGCTCTACGAGATGTCCCTGCCCTTCGGCCTGGATCTGAGTGATCAGATCAATTTCGACAAATCCGCGACTCGCTTTGTGGCCCGCCTGCGTGAGGTCAAAGCCAAACACATCGTGGACGTCGATGAACGCGCGCAGGCGTGGCTGGCGGCCAATGCGCCGGAGCTACAGTCGCCCGGTGTCGGGGTTTCGCTGATGTTTGCGCATATCGGCCAGAACAATATTCGCAGCATGCTGGTTGGCTCTGTTGTCGCCCTGCTGGGGGTTTCCTTCACCTTGATGCTGGCTTTGCGCTCGATACGCCTGGGCTTGCTCAGCCTGATTCCCAACGCCTTCCCGGCCCTGATGGCCTTTGGCATCTGGGGTCTGAGCGTGGGTGAGGTCAATTTGGCGGTGGCGGCAATCTTCAGCATCACTCTGGGGATCGTTGTAGACGACACCGTGCACTATCTATCCAAATATCTGCGCGCGCGGCGGGACGGCAAGAGCCCGCTGGAGGCCAATCGCTATGCTTTTACAACCGTCGGTTTTGCCCTGGTGGCTACCACTGTGGTGCTGGCCCTGGGCTTTCTGACACTGGCGCAATCTGACTTCGCGGTCAACGCGCTTACCGGCCGGCTGGTCGCGATGACCATCGCCATCGCCCTGGTTTACGACCTCATTTTTCTGCCCGCACTGCTGATGTACAGCGACCGCTGGCTGCGCGTGGAATCGACTTGAAGCGGGCCTGCGGAACCGATAGCGTTGCTGCCGAGCCGCAAACACCCTCCGCGTGCGGCCTGGAGACCACCAGATGAACCAGATACGGAATGCATTCGGGGCCGCGCTGCTGACGCTGCTCAGCGCGAACGCCGCGGCCGGCGAGGCCGACGCCTTACTGGGAACCTGGCTCACCTCGGATGAGGAAGGCCGGCGCGACTCGGTGGTCGAGATTCGCCGCGACGGCGAAACCTATGTCGCCGAGATCCGCTGGCTGCGCTACGCGGTGTATCCCGAGGGTGACCCCATGGCCGGACAGCCGCTGGTGGATCGGGACAACCCCGATCCCAGGTTGCGCGAGCGCCCGCTGATGGGCATTGCCGTGATGTGGGGCTTGCGCTACGACGACGGGCGCTGGGTTGACGGCCATACCTACGCCGTCCGGAAGGGCAAGATCTACAAGTCCAGAGTCAGCCTGCCCGAGCCCGACACCTTGAAAATGCGGGCCTATATCGGCACCCCGATGCTGGGCAAAAACATCATCTGGACCCGCTCAGAAATTCCGCCGCGCGATCCCTAGCCCGCATCCGTCACCAATAAGAAGGCGGAGTCGCCTTAATCCCTTACAATTCAATTGTCTAAGTCGAATTGAGGGGGCGCTCCGCCGTGACAGAATGTTACCAAGGTCGGCTGCGGTTTGGGCGGGTTGATCGACGA